>JAISYN010000287.1 GCA_031269915.1 Synergistaceae bacterium | reverse complement strand
GCCCGTATGATTCCCGGTTCCGATCCCGTGCACAAGATTTCGATAATACCGCGCGGGCACATGGCTTTGGGATATACTCTGCAGGTGCCGGAGGAAGATCGTTTTCTCGTATCGAAGCGCGAACTGATGAACAGAATTTGTGTCCTTCTCGGAGGGAGAGTGACTGAGAGCATCAAGTTCGGAGATGTCACGAGCGGCGCGCAGAACGACCTGGAACGCGCCACGCAGACAGCCCGTCAGATGGTGACTCAGTTGGGTATGAGCGAGCGTCTTGGTCCTGTGACTCTTGGCAGGAAACACCACGAGGTGTTTCTTGGCCGCGATATAATGGAGGATCGCAACTACAGCGAGGAAATAGCCTATGCTATAGATCAGGAAGTAAGGCGTATCGTGGATGAGTGTTTTGAGAGGGTTCACGGTATACTGACGGAGAATTTCACTAAGGTGGAGGAAATAACCGCGATACTTCTCGAAAAAGAAGTCCTGGAAGGTTCGGAATTCAATGTGCTGCTCGGTTTTCCAGAAAAGGAAGACGATAAAGATAAAAAAGAGAATGCGAAAGATGAAGAAAAATCCTCCGCCGGGACAACAGAGGCCCAAGAGGACGTCACAGAGGGCAAACATAGCGAAAATTGAATAATACGCTGGATTTCTGATATAAACCGATATTTCGTAGATAGGTGGGATTATTTTGTTTGATCTGAATTCCATGAATACGATGCATATAGACGCCATCCGCGAGATAGGAAATATCGGCGCCGGTAATGCAGCTACAGCGTTGTCCGCGCTTTTGGGCTGTCCTGTCGAAATAGACGTTCCGAAAGCGGAACTTGTGTCAATATACGAGCTGGACAGCTATTATGGCGACCCTGATTCAAGTTATACGGCGGTTTTTGCCTCGTCTGACAGTGATGATGTAACCTTTAACTTCATGCTGTTGGTGCGCGAGGATGAAGTTGGCAAATTGGTGAGCCTTCTGGTGTCGAAACAGTTCGGAATGCAGATGGATGTATCCGCTATGCCGCAGGACATGATCGACAGCGCTCTTGGAGAGATTGGCAATATCATCCTGGGATCGTTTCTGAACTCGGTGAATGGTTTGTTGGGCGTGACGAGCGGAATCACCATCCCTTCCGTGACTCACGACATGCTCGCTTCCATCCTGAGCGTGGTTTCGGCGATGTTCGGCCAGTACGGCGATGTAGCGCTGGTCACCAAGTCCAACCTCAATATATTGCGGGATGATAAATCCAGCTCCGATCCGCTTGACGCCAGTATATTGCTGGCAAGCGAACCCCAGGCGCTGGAAATGCTGCTTAAGAAATTGGGCGTTATTTAGAGGAGGATGTAAAATGAAGGTATTCATGTCGATAGACGCAGAGGGTTGCACCGGTATTTATAAAATATCTCAGGTCACGCCCGGAAACCCGGATTACGACTTTTGCAGGCGCATGATGGAGGGCGACGCCAACGCCGCCATAAGAGGCGCATTCAGCGCCGGAGCGGTGGACGTGCTTGTCAATGACGCCCATAATAACGGCGACAATATAAGGATAGAAAATCTCGATCCAAGGGTGCGTCTGGTGAGCGGCAGCGCAAAACCCATGTCGATGATGGAGGGGATTACCGGCGCGTTCGACGCGGTCCTGCTTCTGGGATATCATTCACGCAAGAGCGAACGCGGGGCGATAGCTCATTCCTATAGTTATGGCCGTATATTTGAAGTCAGAATAAACGGGCGTCCTGTTGGCGAGGCCGAAATAAACGGGTACTTCGCCGGATGTTTCGGCGTTCCCGTGGTATTCCTGTCAGGAGATCAATATGTGACGGAGAACATACGTTCCGTTGTACCGGGCATCAGGACAGTCGCGACAAAAAGAGCCATTGGCTGCGCCGCGTCTGAATGCATTCACCCTAAGGTTACGTGGAAACGTATAGAGGAAGGAGTCAGCGCGGCTCTCTCCGACATAAAAGACAACCCTATAAAGCCGATGGGCGAACCTCCGTATACGCTCGAAATCCAATTTGCAACCACCTCCCACGCAACGCTTGCCATGCGTCTTCCCGGGGCGAATTCCGTTTCGCCGACTACGGTTCGATACAAGGCCGAGGACTATATGTCGATATACAACGCTTTTCTGTGTATGACCACGCTATCGGCCGCATTTTCGGAACACGTTTGAAATCACGGCGAACCGGCGTCAATAGTTTCCGCCGTTTCCGATAAATTTTTTGCCGAGATCGCTTTCGAGATATTCGCCGCGCGTGCCGAAGAATTGCCGGCATCCATCTATGTGTAATATCCGCGAAGCTTCGGCGACCGCCCGTCCGACGTCGTGCGACACCATCACTATCGTCATGCCGCCGTTCTTGTTGAGGTCTTTCGCAATATCATAGAAGTCTCCCGCCGCGTCAGGATCGAGGCCCGACACAGGTTCGTCCAATATCAGAAGCCTTTCCGCCGAGCACATGGAACGAGCCAGCAAAACGCGCCTCTGCTGGCCGCCCGACAGTTCACCGAAGCGCCGGTTTTTGAGACCTGAGATGCCCATTTTTTCCATATTCTCCAGCGCGGCTGTTTTGTCCCGCTTTGTATAAAACGGCAGAATTCGACGTTTCCCGAGGCTGCCGGAGATCACGACCTCGTATACGCTTGCGGGAAAATCCGGCGCCGCCGGAGATTGCTGAGCCACATAGCCGATATCCTCCGGGGCAAGTCCGTCGCCGTAGGTTATGCTGCCCTCGAAGGGTTTCATCAGGTGAAGCAAGCCCTTCAGCAAGGTACTCTTGCCGGA
>JAISYN010000187.1 GCA_031269915.1 Synergistaceae bacterium | reverse complement strand
GCGGCATGGACGCCGCCTGCGTAGACTGATTTGGGGCAAAAGATTTTTGCTACAATTATTTTATTCCTATAATCTTTTATTCTACGTTATTTTTATAATTATTTAGTGTATATTTTTTTGGTTTCTAGCCGCCATGGATGGCGGCGTACATCATTTTTAGAAATTTTGGTTTTTATGTCGCATAACGTTCCGGTTGTTTATGACGTTTTTGCAGCCCGAATAAGGGCTTGCGTAGCAAGACCAGGGCTACAAAAATGTGGCGGGGTTTTGGCGTGGGAATGGAGCGTAGCGGAATGACCTATCCAAAACGTAGCCCGAGCCGCCTACCGGCGGCGAAGCATATACAGACCTGTTAGACGAAGTGGGGGCGTACTCCATTATTTTTTATTATTTCTTTCCATTAATTCAAATACTTTTCCCGTTGTATTCCAATTTCTTAATGTCATATTTTTATATATGGGTGTTCCTATAATTTTTGTTAAATATGTTTTGGTAATTTTTTCTTTTAATCTCTTAAAATACAATACTTTATTCCCTTCATATACTTCATCTACGCCATCTCTTGCTTGTACTTCTTTCATTGCCTCTTTTGCGGTTAAAGGTTCAATTAAAAATATTACGTCATATTTATATTTTTCATTTTCTTCTCCATATTTATGCGGTTTCATAGTTATTATTTCTTCCATTTCAGATAATGTAAGCAAAGAAACTTTTATTTCATTATCTAATATTTCATATAATTTATTTTCTATTTTTTCTATAAGTTCTAATTTATCTTTTTCAGAATCGTTAAAAATGACATTTCCACATTGAATATACGTTTGTACATCAGACAAATTTAATTTTTCAAAAAGTATTTTTAGTTCATTCATTTTTATAATATTATTTCCACCAGCATTAATTCCTCGTAATAGTGCAACATACTTAATTTTTTTCATTACATTTCCTCCATGATTTAATTCTATAATAATGTACATAAATATTGTTTCAATATATTACAACCATTTTAACCCCCATTGCACATAACGTTCCGGCTATTTACGACTGTCAAAGCGGTTTTGGCAAGCCTTACCGCATCAGTGGCAAGTATGCTCTCCCGGCGCAATTCCTCCCGCTTTTCTTTTCTCGGTATATACACGTCCCTATAAATTCAATAAAAAACAGCGGAATCAAGCAAAAAAGAAGCGGCATGGGGCTTATATTAGGGTAAAGTGGACGCGCTGCTTGGAAAGCAGCCGGAATTCATCGCCAATGCGCGAGGATTGCCCAAATGGAGGGAGCGGTTCCTGAAATAGCGCGCATGTTCCCGCCGGCCGAAGAAAATCCGCTCATATGCGCGCGCGTGTTTTAGCGACGTTCCCTCGCGAATATGAGTTAAAATTATGAGCGCTGTTTTCAACCGCAAAACGATCCGTGGAGAGTGACGGCATTGAATGAGATATATCGTTTTTTAAATTGCGTTGAGATCCCGAGCGTTGTAAAAATAAGGCAAACTTTCAACGATCAGCGTGCGGACAATCCGGAAAACACGCTGTTATCCCTGTTGGAATCAAAGGTGGAAAACATTCTCCCCGGAGTCCGTATAGCCATAACTGGGGGCAGCAGGGGCATCGACAAGTACGTTCCTCTCATGAAAACGATCGTCGGCTTCCTCAAATCAAAAGGCGCCGAGCCCTTTATAGTGCCGGCAATGGGCAGCCACGGAGGAGCAACGGCCGAGGGACAGACGAGAATTCTGGAAATGCTTGGAGTTACTGAAGCAACAACCGGAGCGCCTGTGATTTCATCCGTGGAAGTCAAACAGATCGGAACTACCGAAAAAAACTTACCGGTGTATATGGACAAACGCGCGTGTGAAGCGGACGGCATCGTCCTTTTCAACAGGATCAAGCCGCACACCGCCTTCCGTGGCGAGTATGAAAGCGGACTCTTGAAAATGCTGGCGATCGGCCTCGCGAAACCCAAAGGCGCGCAAATGACGCATTGTTTGCGTCTGGAAAATATGCCTCAGAATATCATTGACGTGGGGACAATCGCGCTCGACAGGCTTCCGATATTGTTCGGGGTCGGTACTGTTGAAAATGGATACGGCGGCATTGCCGAAATATATGTTTTACAGCGCGGGGAAATTCTCCCGCTGGAACCAAGCCTGCTGAAAAAAGCGCGGGCGATGATGCCGAGAATTTACCTGGACAATATCGACGCTCTCGTCATCCAGGAAATCGGAAAGGAAATCAGCGGCGCGGGAATGGACGGAAACATTGTCGGGCGTTACGCGTCGGACGCCGTCACGGGAGGCCCCAAAGTGACGAGCATGGGCGTTCTCGACCTGACCGATCACTCCGACGGCAACGGAAACGGGATGGGTTATGCCGATTACGGCGCGAGGCGTCTTATCGAAAAAGTGGATTTTGTGAAAACGTATATGAACACCCTCACCACCACTCAACCGAGGGGAACAAAGGTTCCGATGATTCTGGACACCGATAAAATGGTATGCCAGGTCTGCGTAAGAAGCTGCGGGATCGTGAACGGAGATTCCGTCCGCATGGTTCTGATAAAAAACACGAAAGCGATAGACGAGATATACATGACCTCGGCGGCCGTGCGTGAAATATGTGACACATCGAAAGCGCGGGCGGTAGGAGAATATTTCGATCTGCCCTTCGACGTCCATGACGCATTGACGCTGTTTCGGTAAAATGTGTTCGCGGAAGCGGCCGGAACCCTTCCGGCGTATGCGCTCAAACTATCGGGGAATTCAGGTGCTGTTCGGCGGCTCGGGCGCCGCCGCGCTGTCGCGGGAAAGGCCGCCCTCAAGTAGACGCTAGTTACGAATTCAACACAAGGCAGGATTTGTCACGCATCTCCCTGTTTATTGAGGTTGCTCCCCGATATGTTGCATTTTGCGAAAAGCGGTGTATTATCTTGTATGCTCTTATTAGCGCGATAATCGCGCAATATTTGCGCAATTACAAAAATGCCTGATTTTATTATTACGGCAGAGGTGGTAAAGATGTCCTCAACAGCAGTGAGCGTAACGGCGGCGGTTATCCTGATAGCCGTTTTTTTGTGGGCCATATCCGTGTACAACGGGCTCGTTCGTCTGTCGAACCTGAAAGAAGAAGCTTGGAGCGGAATGGACGTTCCATTGAGACGGAGATTCGATCTCGTTCCCAATCTTGTCGAAACAGTCAAAAGCTGCGCGCCTCACGAGAGAACCGCGTTTCAGATGTTTCAGATGACGGCCGAGGCACGCGGCGCGGTCTCTGCCGCCCCTACGCGGGATGCCCGAATAGAGGCCGAAAAGGCGCTTACCGACATGCTCAGGAATCTTTGCGCGGCAGCCGCGGCGTACCCCGATCTCAAAACAAACACGGATTTCGTGGAGCTGCAACGGGAATTGTCGTCGCTCGAAAACGAAATTCAACTCGCGGGACGCTACTATAACAGTACTGTGAGTGATTTCAACGCGGCGATACTCGCATTCCCCGCTGCGCTGATATCGGGCAGGCTCGGATACGCGAAGGCGGCGATGTTCGGCGCGGACGACGAACCATTAGTCAAAGAGCCCGTCGCAGCAGTCTGACGCGCAACTGAAACTCTCCGCTCCGTCGAGGTATTTCCCGTCGAAACACGCGGTGCAGAGCGAATCGGGCGGCAGTCCGATCGCCTCTACCATGTCCTCCTTGCTGAGGTAGTGAAGCGAATCCGCTCCAACCGTGCGCGCCATGTCGTCCTCGCTGTATTGGGCGGCGACCAGATCTCCGCTCGAAGGTGTGTCTATTCCGTAAAAACAGGGATTTTTGATCGGCGGCGACGATATTCGCAGGTGCAGCGAGCGCGCTTTGCACTCTCTAACCATTGAGACGACCAACCCGGCCGTCGTTCCCCGCACTATAGAATCGTCCACCAGCACCGCGTCGCGATCTCTGAAAAGTTCAGGGCAGGGGCTGAGTTTTATCCTCACGCCCAGCTCGCGTACTTTTTGCGTCGGTTGTATGAAAGTGCGGCCTACATATCTGTTACGGACTACGGCAGCTTTAAATGGTATTCCCGACGCCTGGGCGTAACCGAGCGCGGCGGTAGTGCCGCTGTCGGGAAATGACGCCACAAAGTCGGCTTCGGGCGCGCCCCAGCTCATCGCGAGTTTTCTGCCCATCTCCTGACGCGTTCCATAGACGGATCTACCCTCCACGACGCTGTCGGGACGCGCGAAATAGACGTACTCGAAGGAACAGAACCATTTTTTCCGCGACTTTATGGGCAGACTGTACGACGCCACGCCATTCCCATTTATCAGTACCACCTCGCCGGGTTTTATATCACGGATGAACGACGCTCCAAGCAGGCTGAACGCGCAGCTCTCGGACGCCACATAGTAATTGTCGCCCTTTTTCCCGAGGGAGAGAGGGCGAAAACCCCACGGGTCGCGTGCCGCGACGAGCCCTTCTTCAAGCAGTACGACGAGACAGTACGCTCCCCGGACCTCGGCCAGCGCGCGCAACAACGCCTCGAAGGGGCTTCTTTTAGGCTGATGCGCCAGAAGCTGCAAAATAGCCTCGGTGTCGCTGGTAGATTGAAATATCGCGCCTCGGTTTTCCAAAATCCCGCGAAGCTCGTCAAAATTGGTCAGGTTACCGTTGTGAGCGATGGCGACAGGCCCCTGCGCGTAGTTTGCGCAAATGGGCTGGGCGTTTTGAAGCATAGAGCCCCCGGAGGTCGAATAACGGACATGGCCTATGGCGGACTTGACCGGCGCTTCAGCGAGAACACTCTGGCTCAGCGCCTCGTGAACGAGACCCATCCCCTTTATCGTGTTGACGCGCCTGTCATCGTCTATCCACGCCACACCGGCCGATTCCTGTCCGCGATGCTGCAGCGCCGAAAGGCCCAGATAGATTTCCTCCGCCACAAAATCACGCGGGCTGTACGCGCCGAACACTCCGCACATGCCGATGCTTATCCTTTCGCGTCCGTAGCGCCCGGTTCGCCGAAAAACGCGGAATGGAGATCGCGGATCGGCACATCAAGAAAATTTTTAATTGTCAGCGACTCCCCGCCAACCTCTCCCAGTTTCATGACGGGGTAGCCTTCCCAGCACTCCTGAAATTTATCGGCCGCCGCCGATGGAATTATATATATAGCGCGCGGTCCGCCCTCGCTGAACATCACTTCGATCGGGTTGCGATCCTTGATGTCCACAGTCATGCCCACGCCGGAAAATATCGCTTCCTTGGCGAGCGCAACTGCGAGCCCTCCGCCTGCCACTACCCGCGCGCTCTTTTTGATGTCGGCCTTATGGGCGGTGGAAAGCGCGCGGGAGACAAAGGCCCGCTCCATTTCGGCGTCGTATCTCCATGTGGTTCCCTTCGGAGTCATGGGAGTCGACGGGTCGCATATCGTCTGCCAGCGCGAACCGCCGAGCGAACCGGATATCGGGCCGGCGAGGAAGACGACGTCCCCGCTGTGCGCGTGCCCTCCCGACGCGAAATATGCGTAGTGCGGCACAAAACCGGCTGTTACGACCAGCGGGGTAGGATATATGCCGCCTTTCGACGTCTCGTTGTAAAGGCTGACGTTGCCCGACACCACGGGGCAGTCCATGTCGCGGCAGACCTGAGCAAGCCCTTCGACGCACAAAGACAGCTCGTAATAGTGTTCCGGGTTTTCCGGCGACGGAAAGTTGAGACAGTTGGTCATGCCCAGGACGTCAGCGCCGCATAGCGCCAAGAGACGTATCGATTGCGCCATCGTCTCCATCGCCCCGGCCTTAGGGTCCGCATAGCACTTCCACGGTTCGGCTTCCATGGCAAAGGCGACCAGACTGTCCGAGTCTGGAACGCGGATGGCGGATACAGGTTCTCCCGGCTCGGCAGTCGTCCGCAACTGAACCTGGCAGTCGTACTGCGTCCATATTTCCGTCCGGCACGAACCGTGTACCGACCCTATGAGCTTCAAAAGATCGGCGGCGGGATCAGCGCTTTTCATATCAGGGGGGAGTTCGCGGCGTTCTTCCAGATCGCGAGGAGGAGCAGCCGGCCAGTTGATTACGGGGGCATCGCCCAATATGCCGATCGGCAAATCCGCTATCGTCACTCCGTTTTTCAAAACGCGGTAACTCCCGTCGTCAGTGACGCTGCCCACGATGGCGCATTCGAGCCCGTAATGGCGGGCCATGTCCTCGACCTCGCCGAATCTGCCGGCGGACACTACGAGAAGCATGCGCTCCTGCGATTCGCTCAAAAATATCTCCCAGGGCTCCATGTCTTCGCGCAGAGGAATGCGCTCGCAGAAAATCTCTATTCCAGCTCCGCTCTTGTGAGCGATTTCGCAGGACGATGAAAGTATTCCGGCGGCGCCCATATCCTGCATGGATACCACGAGATCCTTGTCAAGCAGTTCCAGGCAGCACTCTATCAGCAGTTTCTCCTCGAATGGGTCTCCTATCTGTATGTGACCGCGTCTTTCCCTGTCGCCCTCGTCCAGTTCACGCGACGCGAAAGACGCTCCGGCTATGCCGTCGCGCCCTGTTTTGGAGCCCAGCAGAACGGCCATGTCTCCGGCTCGCGCCGTTTTGGAACTGACTATTTTGTCAAGACGCACAAAACCGCTGTTGAACGCGTTCACCAACGGATTGCCCTCGAAACAGGGGTCGTAAAATGTTTTGCCGCCTATGGTCGGCACGCCGACCGCGTTGCCGTAACCGGCTATTCCGCCCACGATGCCCTCCGCAAGCGCGCGAGATCTGCCCGAGGCGGGCATTCCGAAGAACAGGCCGTCCATCGACGCGGCTGGGCGAGCGCCCATCGCCAGTATGTCGCGGATTATGCCGCCCACTCCAGTCGCGGCGCCTTGATACGGCGCCACGGCGGAAGGGTGGTTATGGCTTTCCACTTTGAAAACCAAACCCCACCCCGCGTGGCAATCCACAACGCCGGCGTTTTCACCCGGGCCCTGCACGAGGTATCTGCCAGTCTGCGGAAACCTGGAGAGCAGGCGTCTCGTGGACTTATAGCTGCAATGCTCAGACCACATAACGCCTATGAGGGATGTCTCCAGTTCGTTGGGTTCCCTCCCCAATATTGCCTTTATTTTGGAGTATTCGCCGTCCGACAACCCGGCGTCCCGATAATTCATACTTTGTCCCCCCACACGCCGAAATGCTCGCCCAGGGACTGCCAAAACGCCCTGCCGTCCGTTCCGCGGATGAGATTTTTCAGTGTCGACCGTTCCGGGTGAGGCATCAGTCCCAGCACATTACCGCGTTCGTTGATGATCCCCGCTATCCCGTTCAGTGAGCCATTTGGCGAGTATTTTTCCCCCGCATCCGCGAGCGTGTCTATGTCACACGCGTTCCTGCATCTGTCGGCCGAATATCTGAACACGACCTGTCCGTTCGATTCGAGCGCCGACAGTTCGTCTGGGGGCAGAAAAAAAAGCCCCTCGTGATGGGCTATGGGAAACTGGACTACCTGGCCTTCCTTGAAGGACTTCGTGAAAGGAGTGTCGTTGCGTTCGACCCTGATGTAACAAGGAGCGCATATAAATCGGAGATTAAGGTTCGGCAGCAGCGCTCCCGGCAGCAGACGCGCCTCGGTAAGTATCTGAAATCCGTTGCAGATACCGAGCGCCAATCCGCCGTCGTCCGCGTGGGCCCGGACTGCTTTCATTATGCGTGATTTTGCCGCGAGCGCGCCGGAGCGCAGATAATCCCCGTACGAAAATCCCCCGGGCAGGACCACCAGGTCCGGCTTGCCGAAGCGCTGAAAATTTTCCTCGTCGTGCCAGACCATACTGACGGGGCCAAGTTCCAAGTCGAGGATGGCGTTCTGGACATCCCGGTCGCAGTTGCTTCCCGGAAAAACCACCACCGCGGTTCTCACGGCAGCGGCTCCATATTATAAGAATACGATTCGATGAGACCGTTTGCGAGCAGATCATCCGCCACGGCGTCGACCACCGAACCGGCAGCCTCCTCTCCGTCAGCCTCCACGACGAACCTTATGAAACGACCGACCCGGACGTCGTCCACCGACGCGTACCCGCTCTGCCGAAGCGTCCGCTCCACCGCCTTGCCCTGGATATCCAGAACCCCGTCTTTGGGGAGAACGGTCACATCTACTCTGTAACGTTTCATTCCGAATTG
>JAISYN010000123.1 GCA_031269915.1 Synergistaceae bacterium | reverse complement strand
TGGCGGAAAGTCGTCGAAAAAAAAGACGCCGCTCTTGCTGGCAAAGACGCCGCTCTTGCAGACAAAGACGCCGAGATAGCGCGGCTTCGCGATCTGCTCGGCGGGGACAAATAATCACCGGATGAAGACGTGTAACCAATGGCCCCGCGTACCGTGTTGGCACGCGGCGTGACAAACGCCGCTAGACGTTAATATATACACGAAACGTGTTATGGGGCGGAGGGAACCGCGGTATAACACGCGTCCTTTCGCGCGGGTGATGTACGCCGGGCGGCTGTTTTCACAGCCCTGATTTTTCGCGGTTTTACCAGCCAAAGATATTCCCTCCCCTCAATTATCCGTTATTTCACTCACCGCTTCAATTTTGGGAAGAAGCTCCGCCTCGTCATGCGTAAAGACGGCGTTTCTGACATCATACGCGGATAAATTTTTCTCGCGAGCCAATCTGAGGACGTCCTCATATTCAGGGACGCTGCGCAAAACCCGCCCGTCCAGCGTAACGCTCTTAAAAGTTACCTCCCCTATCGGCGTCGCCCGTATTACCTCGGAGCGGGCGAGGGACATCCGCCTTGTGCCGATGATCCTCACGCCTATCGTGGTCGTCTCACGCATCATCACTTCGGCGAGACGCGTTTCCTCGCCCCGCTTCGCGAGGCAGCACAGTTTTACGGCGGGGCGTCCCTTTTTCATCAATATGTTCTCGCACCACGCGTCCAAAGCTCCGGCGGACAACATGCGCTCCATGACGAGAGCGAAATCCTGGGGGTTCATGTCGTCGATATTGGTCTCGATCATCGAGGGTTCCTCGATTATAAAACGTCCGCCGTTCCGTTCCCCCGTGTCGAGAAGAATGGCGCGGAGCGCGTTCGGAAGTTCAGGGGTATCCTTGCCGCCAAGCCCTGTCCCCGTGCATATTATGGAACCCCTTGGCAGCGGGCGGAAACCGTCCGCGCCAACCAATACCCGCAGCAACAGCGCGCCGGTGGGAGTGGTCCGTTCCATAGGCTCCCCGGCAGAGAAAATCTCGAGCCCTTTCAACAGCGCCGCCGTAGCTGGAGCCGGCACGGGAAGAATGCCGTGCTCGGTTTTTACCGCGCCGGATCCCACATTGACCGGCGAAGATAACAGTTCAGGCCATCCGAAGTATTCCATCATGAGCATGGCTCCGACGATATCCACTATCGAATCGACAGCTCCCACCTCGTGAAAATGAACTTCTTCCGGCGTCGTGCCGTGAATTTCAGCTTCGGCGGCGGCAAGCAGGGTAAAAGCTTCCGCCGCCCTCTCTCGCGACGCTTGAGATACGCGGCTTTGCGCCAAAATATCCAGAATATGCGACAGATGCCGGTGTGGATGATGTTCATGAGTTCGAACGTCGACTTTCAATCCCGCTATGCCCGCGCGCGAACTTCGCGTCACGGACAGTTCCCATTCAGCGAGGGAAATTTTCGCCATTAACGCTTTCAGATCGAAATCAGGATCGAGCCTCACAGCCATATCAGTCATGGCTCCAAGAAACATGTCGCCGGATATGCCGGCGTTCGCGTCCAGATAGATGATTTTGCCCCCGATATCATTCATCGCCAATTCCTCCTCACTCGGTGCAATTGCGTAAAATTCTAGCAGTTTCACAAATCGTGCGCAACGAAGAAGCTTCATAGTATATAATCGTCTTGGCGCAAAGCGACGAGGTGAAGCCTTATGCGAAAAAAACAGCCGCTCATTTGGGCCGTGCTCCGTTTATTCATGAGAATCAGCACGACATTGGGACATGAAACCGCCGTGCGCGTAGGGGAACTCGGCGGGCGTCTCCTCTGTTTTTTCTCGCGCAACAGGGCCGCGCGCGCGCGTTCGAGGGCGGCGAGGATGCTGGGCGTGCGGGATCGCGAGGCGCGTGAAATAATCCGCGGCGCTTATTCGCATTTCGGAAGGGCGTTGGTGGAATTTATCCGCCTGCCGATCATGTATCCCAAAATAGACGAACTTGTCAGCGTTACTGGCGAGGAACATATCTGGAAAGCTCTGGAACTGGGGCGCGGCGCTATTTTCATGTCGGGACACATCGGCTGTTGGGAGTATGCCGCGGCTATTCTCGCCCGTCACGGCTTGCCAATGAACGCGATAGGCGCCGAACAGCGCGACGATCGAATAACCAGGGCCATTGCCGATCTGCGCGCGCAAGCCGGGGTAAAACCCGTCGGCAAGGGCGTAAACCTGCGAGCCGCACTCGAATGCCTCAAAAAAAATGAGGTTCTGGCCGTGCTCCTCGATCAGGACGCGAAAGACGCCGGAATACTGTCGCCATTCCTGGGACATCTGGCGAGTACGCCTTTCGGCCTGATAAAAATCGCGCACAGGTACGGCATTCCCATCCTGCCGGTCCATGTCACCAGGGACAGCGACGGGCTGCACATGACGACAGTAATAGAACCTCCCCTGAAAGGCAGGGAGGGACGCCCGTTCGGAGAGGACATACGGTACTCCGTTGACAGATGTAACGAGGTGATATCGGGATGGATAAGGTCCAACCCCGAACAGTGGCTGTGGATGTATCCGCGGTGGGAATCGACTCTGAACGACAGGTGAGATGCCCGGTATTCTGCGGTGTCGACCCGGGACGCGAAAAATTCGGAATTGCCGTCGGCTCTTATGGCAAACTGTTTTTTTCAGCTATAATTCCGTATGTGAAACTCAATTTGGCGCTGAATTACCTTTTTACGGGAAACTCGCTGGAGGTAGCCGAATGGAGACAAGAGGGAAGTCCTTATAATTTTGGCGAACTTCGCGGCGTATTTCTTGGCGACGGCACTTTTCACGGCGAGTATGAAAAAGGGCTGCGCGCCAGAAAGATAGATTACGTGGTGACTGATGAACGAATGACCACGATTGAGGCACGGGTTCTTTACTGGCGTCTTCATCCGCCGCGCGCTTTACTGCGTCTCGTTCCGATTCAGTGGCGGGTTCCGCCTCGCCCCATAGACGACTTGGCGGCCTGGGCCATAATGAAAAGGGCGCTCTCCCGCACGTAAAACGCTGTTTTTTCACATGGAAGATTTATGAAAATCTGTAATATGATGATAAAATAAATATATGATTTGGCTGAAGGTGGGGAAAAAATGGCTACAGATGCGGGCAGTTTCCTTGCTGTGCTTGTTAATTCATATACGGGGGCGCTCATAAGCGTCAGTCATACCGTCGGAATAAAAGCCGAATTTTTGAAATCTGAGATATCGGCGGGTATAAACGTGCCTGGCAGCCGAGTAGCGGCGCTCATATGCATTGTGGGAAAAGACTTGCACAGCACGGCGTCTCTTATGGTCGATTTACCGGCGTTTGAGACATATGTGTCCGCTTTTACCGGGGGAATGGTGAAAGCGGACACGGAAGATCCCATGTCGATGAGCGTTTTAGGCGAGCTGACCAATATGATAAGCGGTCAAGCCTTGATAAAAGCCAATATATCAGGACTTGATATAACCCCTCCGCAAATGCTGTCCGGTGAAAACATAAAAGCGATACCATCCAGAAAACCCGAAGTAAAAAGTTTCACGCTTCCGTTCAAAGTAAATGACGGGAAAGTGTTTCTCATTTTGTCAGTGCACAGTTAATTGATTTTAATCTTGAATGTCGAACCCTCGTTACCTTTTTCATCAAGTTCCACGTAAACCAGGCTGAGACCCTCGGCGTCCTCTGGAACCTCGAATACCATGTGATACTGCGCCTTCTCTTTAGGCTGCAGCGTAAAATTCTCGGGCATCATGGTTTTGTCTTTCGGGGGCATCGGGTAGACGTACTCGAGGAACGAGTCGGCGTCGACGAAAAAGTCAGACGTGCCCATCTCGGTCGGCTCGTTGAAAGTACAAAGCTCCGCTATTTCGACATCAAACAGTACGCTGCCATCCTCAGGCTTGTAACCCGCATATTCTTTCACTCTTGCGATCGACAGCACCGAAAAGTTGAACCACTGCGTGAGATACGCCTTGCCGACTTCGCCGGTCACATCGCCCTTTATCAGGCTGCCCACAGCGCTGCCGACGCTGTCCGCTATCGACCCTCCGCTCGTGTTTTTCGCCGATATTATCTTCTCGACGAAGATACCTCCCGCTACCAAGACGACCGCAATTGCGTAGATAACTATTCTCCTCAAAACCGAAACACTCTCCCTTAATTTGGTTCATGCGCGCGAAGCGCTATGTTTTTTCAGTTCGGCGGCATAATCCAGCGCCGTCTCTTCGCCCCTCAGAACTCGAAGCGTGCCGGCGGCAAGCGCGCTCATCTCCTCCTCTCCGGGCAATATCCTTATGGGAGCGATGAAAGAGACATAAGACGTCAGCAAGTCGACGAGATTGCCATAATTCGCGGCCCCTCCGGTGATAATAACACGATCAACCTTGCCCTTGCACACAGCGGCCATTGAGCCGATATCCTTGGCAATCTGATACGAGAACGCCTCGACGACCTTGCGGGCCGATTTGTCGCCGGCGGCCTCCCTTTTCTCGATTTCGCGCATATCCTTGACGCCGAGGTACGAGAACACTCCGCCATTCCCATTCACGACGCGGCTCATCTCCGCGCGCGTATGTTTCCCCGAGTAACACTCGTCTATCAGCAGGAGAACGGGAATACTGCCCGCTCTATCCATAGAGAAAGCCCCTTCGTTCATGGCGTCGTAAACATCCGCCACTCTGCCGTTTATATGAGCGCCGACGCTCACGCCGGTTCCCAGATGCGCCACTATGAATGTGACATCCTCGTACCTGCGTCCCATTTCGGAGGCCACGAGCCGAGCCACCGCCTTATGGTTGAGCGCGTGGAAATGGCAAACTCTGTCCATGCCGGACAAACCCGACATACGCGCGACCGGCGCCCATTCGTCGGTCGAGACCGGGTCTACGACATACGCTTTGCAGCCCGAGGCGGCGGCAAAATCTCCGGCCAGTATGGGACCGAGGTTCGAGGCGTGTTCTCCGTATTTGGAACTGCCGGCGTCCTCCATCAATTTTGGTGAAACTTCATACACGCCTCCGCGCACCGGCGCGAGCAAACCTCCTCTGCCAGCGACGGCGTCAAAAGATATCCCGCTATGCCCGCTCCGCTCCAACGCGCGTGATATGAGTCCATGCCTGTACGGGATTTGATCGGGCAGCGCGGCGTATTCCCCGAGAGAATCAACGCCGTGTTTCACAAGTTCCTGAAAAACAGGCTCATCGCCGTGAAACACGGCTATTTTTGTGGAGATTGCCCCCGGATTGATGACCAGCACGTCGAACGGCATATATCGTTACATCTTATACGAGATCGGCATTATAACACGCAAGATCGGGCGACCAGTTATACCGCACGAGCCTGTACTGTCCCCACTGAACAGGGCTTTTTCTGTATTCAACAAGATGCAGCGCGCAATGATCGAGTCCGAAACGAAATATATCACCCAATCTGATATCGAACAGCGCCGATATCATACCCCACATGACCGCGCCGTGAGCGACGATGAGTATACGCTCGCATTCTTCCGAATCCTCAATTATGCGTTTCAAGGCGCGAACCCCGCGCTCGCTCGCGTGGAAGAACGTCTCTCCTCCTGGAGCGGCGACTTTTTCGAGGTCCAACCCGCGCTCCCGGAATATATCCACGTAGTTTTCTTTTATTTCGTCCTTGGTAAGGCCTTCCCATTCGCCCATATATATTTCACGAATCTCTGGATCGTATTCCACACATACGCGCCCGCACTGTAAATCAGCCACTATGCGCGCCGTTTCGGCCGCGCGCGACAGGTCGCTGGAAATTACCCTGTCCATTTTTATGCCGCGGAGCGCCGTGCCTATCTTGTGCGCCTGGTTCTTTCCCAATTCCGACAGCGGATAGTCGGTATGTCCGTATATATACGGCCCAATCCCGGGAAATTCAGGTTTCCCGTGACGGAGCATGAATATCTGCAACGCGCCATTCATTTCAAAACACCTCTTCCGCGCGCTAACGCGCCAAACGATTTGTAGTTTACACCATTCCGCGTATTCATGAAACGGTATATAATAGCTTGCCGGAACAAAATAAATCACCATGCACGGCGATTCAGCGACCGATAATTGAGGAGGCGGGAAAAATGAGTACAGGCGCGACAGAGTTTGAAAACGTGAAATTCGTGGCCAAAGCGAACGTTTATTTCGACGGGAAAGTGCTGAGTTATGCCTTCTTTATGCCTGACGGCAGCCGCAAGACGGCGGGGGTCGTCTTCCCCGGAGAGTACGAGTTCGGCACGGGAGACGCCGAGATAATGGAAGTGACGTCCGGCGAACTGGCAGCGCTTCTGCCCGGCAAGACAGAATGGGAGAAATTCCCGGCGGGACGCTCGTTCAATATCCCGGCAAACAGCGAATTCAAATGCGGGAGTGAAGGAATTTCCGAGTACATCTGCTCGTATATCAAGTCATAAACACCCATTGTGACACACTCCTGGAAGTCCTGAGCACTTGGGGGAGGATATGGCGTTTTGACTCCCCCATAAAAATAAATAACAGGCATCAGCTTCTGTATGCATATTCAATCTGATACAATAAAGAAAATATATTCAAATGAATATATTTTCTTTTTAGAATATCGAGGAGATAAGGACTGGCTTTATGGTTGACAAGACGACGCTTCCAGCGGTTCTCGTAAATTCATACGTCGGCGCTCTTATAAGCGTCAGCGACGGCGTGGGTATAACGGCTGACTTCGTAAAAAACGAAATGGCGACCGGGGTGAAAGCGCCTGGGAGCAGGGCGGCCGCTTTTATCGGAATAGTCGGCGCTCCGAGCCATTGCACCGTGGCACTGATGGCCGACATGCCGGCTTTTGAGACCTACGTCGCGGCGTTTACGGGAGGAATGGTAAAAGCCGATCCGAACGACTCGATGTCAATGAGCGTGCTGGGCGAGATGACGAATATGGTCAGCGGACGCGCGCTGATTTTAGCCGATATGCCCGGGCTCGACATAACACCCCCTCAACTGTTCTCGGGAGAAAATATCAAACTTTCCCCCACCGTAAAGGCGAAGGTAAAGAGCTTTACGCTCCCGTTCGACATAGAGAAGGGACGGATATATCTCGTCGTCTCCGTATACTGACATGAGCGCGAATCAGCGGTTTCAGCCATGTACACGAAGCGCTATTGGCATCAGACATTCACTCCAAGAGGTCTTTTCTCAATCTCTCGTCACGCAGCCTACTTTTTCCTGGAATATGAAGCATTATTACGAGGGAATGACGGTCGGCATATTCCAGATACGAACAGTCGAACACATTGATAATGACCGGAGGTTTTTACCGCCGCGGATTGAATCTACTGCTGGGAAGCTGGGCGGAAAATTTTCTGAGAAATGTGAGGGTGAATAAAGCATTCATTGGAGTGGACGCGATAGATATCAGGGATGGCGTGTTCAACGCGACTATGGAGGAAGCGTCAATAAAAAAAATTATCGTGGAGGTTTCCAAGGAAGTTATCCTTGTCGCCGATCATTCGAAATTCGGAAGGATTGCCCTCGCTAAAATATGCGAATTGGACAGGATTCATAAAATCATAACAGATTCAGGCCTGGAGATGTCTTATCAGAACGCGCTGAAAAATATGAGCGTAAACCTCTCCCTTGTGTGACATATTTCGGGCTCGTTACATCCGCCGCGGCGCCGCTCAGAACCGTGCCTCCGAAATTGCTGACCGCCGCGGCCGTCCCGCCTCCGGAGACTGTCACTGTCATTTTCGTGAAGCCCCCGGCGAAGTCCGTGAGATAATCTCCGTTCGCCTGTTCGCTGAACACTTTGAGCGTGTGCGTTCCGTCCGTCAAAGTATTCGGCATGTGGATCGACAGAACGCCGGCGGAGGCGGCGGAAGGAACGCTCATGCCCAAATCCGTCTGCGGGTAACGCCCGAAGTACACCGTGTTGCCCCGCCCCATATCTTCCGCTCTTCCGACAGCCGCTGACGCGGCGGAGAGGCAAAACATCAGAATCGCCAGTGAGATAACACTTTTTTCCAGCAATCTCATTTATCCATCACCTTTCGTAAAGACTGTCTCATCGTAAAGTTTCGCCCTGAGCCGGTAAGTATCGCCGCGTGAGATATGATCGCCAAGAGTATACCGCAATTATATCTCTATGTTGACAGGAAAAATTACGCGTCTATAATGTTTTTATATACAAACATGTTGGCGTGCGTTCGTTCGTTTTGCCAGTTTGCCTCATGATTCCTATCAGAGGAACGCCGAGTCCGCGCAGGTTGACTTTATTAACATAGCGGCGGGGTTGCGGCAGGGATTCGCGCCTCCGAAAAGTATACGCCTGCGGAGAGGAGTTGATACGCGATATAAATGGATGACATAACCGGGGAGCGGGATGGTTCTGGGATATCGCTGAAATCAATTTAGAGGAGGTAAACATAAATGAAATTCTTCGCACTGTTCGCCGTAGCGTCAGCGCTTCTTTTCGCGGGTTCGGCTTTTGCCGCTGAATCCAACGTGGATGTCCGCAACGCGGGCGATTTTTACGAGGTATTGAAAAACGCCGGCGCGGACGCGATGACGGTCATCAACATCAAAGCCGACATCGACGCTGTCACATCGGCTACGATAGGAGGAACCAAGGAAGAAAACGTTGCAAAATGGATCGTTATCGAAGGAAACGGGCATACGATCAGAGGATCAAAGGGCGTTACCGACACCGCGCTGCGATTTGTCAACAACAACCCTCCCACGGATCCGGCACATAACAGGATCACGCTCCGCAACCTGGTGCTGAAAGACCTCAACAGCACAAGTTTCAGATATGGCGGCGGCGCGATCGCCATTAGAAACGGCGTGCTCGAAGTCGAAAACTGCGCCTTCATCGGCAACGAATGGACTCCGAACACCGAGATGACAAGGCGCGGCGGCGGCGCGATCATGCTGGAGAATAGCGCGAGTTCAATGAAAATTATCAACAGCACCTTCTACGGCAATAGGACGGAAGCGATCACCAGCCGCGACATAGCGACCAACGCGGGCGCCGTCGGAGCGGTTGGCAGCGGCGGCGCGATTTACGCCGGAGGCGGCGGGAGCGTGACGAATTGCACGATAGTCGGCAACGGCGCTTCTAACGCGGATGCGTTAGGCGCCGTGAGAGGCGGGGGCATTTACAGGTTCAGGGGAGACGCGAAACTTGAGATTTCAGGCAACATCATTGCCCGTAATACCGTCCAAAACTCCTCTTCCGCCGCGAGATTCGAGGACGTCTACGACAACAATTCGAGCGGAGCGGGGATGATCGTCGACGGCGGATACAACCTGATAAGCGCCGCGATCGCGACAGCCGGCGCCGCGTTCGTTCCGGCCGCCGGCTCTGAAAACGCGTTGTCCGACTGGTCGTTCTTGGACGACGCTCCCAAAGACAACGGAGGATCGACGCTCACAATAGCGCTGCTGAACGCCGATAATCCGGCCGTCGACAAAATCGGGGACAACGCGCCCAAGAAGGATCAACGCAGCTTTGAAAGGGTGGGTCCCGCCGATATAGGCGCTTACGAGCACGGCGCGCGCTAACCGGCGGCTTGCCGCGCTTTACGCGGCAGGGAGCCGGTTCCCTGCCGCGTAAAGCAAACGGCGTCATGAGGCTTAAAAATTTTGGTGCATGGGCACTCAATTTGAACGATTTCTCAAAAATCTTTGTTCATTGTGATTTGTTCAAGATGCGTTTGCGTAGGCCTGTCTTCGTCCGCCGCGCGGGAGAATTACGTGATCGGCGCGTATCTTTTCCCCCTTTGTTCTTGTCCTACTGACGCCAGCGTCATCCACGAAATCCATATTTATTATTATGTTCGGGTCTTATCGCGCCGAAAGGCAGCGTATTTTGGAAATTCTTCCGCAAGAAGCCACAGCATATTGCAAACCGCCGCCGTGTTTTACGATGTCGCGCGTAAATTAGGGCGGTTATCAGCCCTTCCTCCGGCGTTCCAGTTCGGCTGCTATGTCGCGCCATGCGAGGCCGCGTTCGGAAAGAAGTACGGATACGTGGAACATCATATCGGCGATCTCGCCGGTCAGATCGCTCCGGCTTGGGTTTTTAGCAGCTATGATTATCTCCGCGGACTCTTCGCCCACTTTTTTAAGAATTTTGTCGATGCCCTTTTCGAAAAGATAGTTCGTATATGAACCTTCCCTGGGGTGCGCGCGGCGGTCCTCTATCACGGACTGCAATTTGTCCAGCGCGTCCCCGGTTCCACTGATGTCCGGTATTTGTATCTCCTCGCCAGAAAGATCCCTGTAAAAGCACGAACGGTTTCCCGTGTGGCAGGCCGCGCCGGTCTGGGCGACCATCAGAAGCAGCGCGTCGCTGTCGCAGTCCCTCCGTATTTCCCGGACTTGCTGAAAATGCCCCGATGTCTCCCCTTTCAGCCATAGACGGTCTCTGGAGCGGCTGTAGTAGTGAGCCTGTCCCGTCTTCAGCGTTTTAACGAGGGCCTCCCGGTTCATCCAGGCGAGCATGAGCACCTCGCGCGTGTCCGCGTCCTGCGCTATGGCAGGAACAAGTCCGTTCGGGCCGAAAGCTATTTCGTCGGCGTTGAAATTTTCATACATGAGAACAGCCGCCTCAAATCCTTATCGAGAGACCGCGGTTTTTCAGGTATCTCTTGAGTTCCTTTATATCGAGTTCGCCGTAATGAAACAGCGACGCCGCGAGCGCCGCGTCGGCTCCGCCGTCCGAGAGAGCCTCGTGAAAATGTTCCATATTTCCGGCTCCGCCAGACGCTATGACCGGTATATCGAGCGCGTCCGATATTGCTCTGGTCAATTCTATGTCGTAGCCGTTTTTGGCGCCGTCGCGGTCCATACTGGTGAGCAGGATTTCGCCGGCGCCCAGGCGTTCCGCTTCACGCGCCCAGGCTACCGCGTCCATGCCGGTTTTCAAACGGCCCCCGTTCATATAGACGTCCCATCCGCCCAAGTCGTTCCGTTTCGCGTCGATCGCGACTACCACGCACTGAGCGCCGAAGAAAGAGGAGGCTTCGGATATCAGCTCCGGGCGGTTCAAAGCCGCTGAATTCACGGAGATTTTATCCGCGCCGGCGGACAGGATTTTTCTGAAATCCTCCACGCTTCTCACCCCGCCTCCAACCGTCAGCGGGATGAACACCTGCTCGGCGGTGCGCCTTACCAGATCCACTATGGTCTCCCGCCCGTCGGACGACGCGGTGATATCGAGAAACACCAGTTCGTCGGCTCCGGATTCGTTATATGCCGCCGCCGCTTCAACAGGATCGCCAGCGTCGGACAGGTTCACGAAATTGACCCCCTTAACGACGCGTCCCCCATCGACGTCCAAACATGGAATTATTCTTTTTGTAAGCACAGCTGCGGACATCCCCCTTCAAAAACACGCACCGCCTCGCTCAAATTTATCGAGCCTGTGTAAAGGGCTCTGCCTATAATGGCTCCGCCGGCTCCTATATCGCGGGCTGCGTAAAGATCCTCCATCGACGACACTCCTCCCGACACAATGACGTTTACTCCAAGATTGACAATGGCGGCGCTCGCCTCCAGATTCGGGCCCGTCATCATCCCGTCGCGCGATATGTCGGTATAAATGACAGTGAGGACTCCAACGTCTCTCATTTTGACGCACAACTCGGCCGCTCCCATGGAACTGACCTCTCCCCAACCTTCGACCGCCACGCGCCCGTCCTTGGAGTCCACTCCAACGGCTATTTTATCTCCGTATCCGCGAACGGCCTCTATCACCAATTCGGGGTTACGCACCGCGGCGGTGCCAAGAATGACGCGGGATACTCCCGCTGACAGATGGCGCTCTATGTCGTTCATACTCCTGATCCCCCCGCCGACCTGTATCCGGACTGAAACGGACTCCGTTACGCGGCGAATCGTTTCGTCGTTGCGCCCGGCTCCGCAGCGCGCTCCGTCGAGATCGACCACATGTATGAAGGAAGCGCCGCATTTTTCCCATACCGCAGCCTGTTTCGCGGGATCATCCGAGAATTCGGAAGCGCGCGTGAAATCACCCTGCTCCAGACGGACGCATCGGCCCTTCAATATATCTATCGCTGGATACAAAATCATCGCGCCAGACCCGTTTCCGCAAATCGCCTCAGAATACCCAGCCCACATTTCCCGCTCTTTTCGGGGTGAAACTGCACCCCGAAAACATTGCCGCGTTCCACGGCGGCAGTCAGTTCCGAGCCGTAACTGGTGACTGCCGAGACATATTCCGGCTCTGTGACAGCGTAGTACGAGTGCACAAAATATACATACGCGTCGTCGGAATCGGGCAATATAGAACTCTTCCGGCGAATTTCGAGCAAATTCCATCCGACCTGCGGTATTTTCATTTTTCTATTTCCCGGCAGGACGGCGTCAGGTATACGGTCGACATGTCCCGGCAGAATCCCCAGACCTTTATGCGTGCCGTTTTCGTAACCTACCTCGAATAAAAGCTGCATTCCGAGACAAATGCCTAAGAGCGGCGTCCCGGAGGCTCCCGCTTCGATAACGCGATCGGCCCATCCGCTATGCCGCAGTTCGGTTATCGCCCCCTCGAAAGCGCCCACCCCCGGAAGCACGATTTTGTCAGCTCTGTCCAGTTCTTTCGGCCCCGTGGCGATGAAAGCGCCGAAACCCAGCGACCGGAAAGCGTTTGAGACGCTTTTCAGATTGCCCATTCCATAATCAATTATACCTATCATCAAAATCCCCCCGCCCTAAAGGACGCCTTTCGTCGACAGAACACCGGAAACCCGGGCGTCGATCGAAGTCGCTTTATCCAGCGCGCGCCCGAAAGCCTTGAACATGGCCTCCGCGATATGGTGATTGTTTTTCCCGGCCAGCACCTTCATATGTAAATTCAACCCGGCATTGAGACATACCGCTCTGAAAAATTCCTCTATCATTTCGGTATCCATGTCTCCTATCTTCGGTGTTGTGAAAACGCCGTCGAACGCCAGATACGGCCTTCCCGAAATGTCGAGCGCGCACAGCACCAGGGCATCTTCCATCGGGACCGCGTCAAAACCGTACCGCGCTATGCCCTCCCTGCTTCCCAGCGCCTTGGAGAGAGCCTGTCCAAACGCTATTCCTATATCCTCGACGGTATGGTGACAGTCGACGTGCAAATCTCCGGACGCTTCGACGTTGAGGTTAAAAAAACCGTGGCGTGCTATGTGGTTGAGCATATGGTCGAAAAACCCCACTCCGCTCGAAAGTTCCGCGGCCCCTTCGCCGTCGATATCCAGCGACACAGCAATATTAGTCTCTTTTGTGGTTCGTTTCACTTCGGATACGCGCCGCATAGCAGATCACTCACTTTTCTATTTTCTTCGTCCGTGCCTACGGTGACGCGGACACAGTATTCGTTTCCGCGCCTGGCGAAATGCCGTGCCGATACGCCGCCGCCCTCGAGGATAGAGGCAACGTTCCGCTCGCTTCTGATATATAAAAAATTCGATTCTGAAGGTTCCACGTCGAGCCAATCCAATTCGTTCAGCGTTTCATAAAGACGATCGCGCGCCCTGGCAAGCCGTTCAGCGCGGGCCGTAAATTCGCCGGCTTCTTCCATCGCCCACTGAGCCAGCAGTTGCGATATTACAGGCAAGTTGAAAGGCGGTTTAGCTCTGTTCATGATTCCAATGAGTCCGCCATCCGCTACGGCATAGCCGACGCGGGCTCCGGCAAGGCCGAACGCCTTAGAGAATGTGCGCAGGACTATCATGTTGGAATATTTTTTTACGAGAGCGGCGTATGAAATTCCGGAAAATTCCCCGTATGCCTCGTCTATGACCACCACGCTGCACGCGTTTTCAAGGACGAATCTGACGCCTTCCTCCGACATGCTTCGTCCTGTCGGATTATTAGGCGCGC
>JAISYN010000192.1 GCA_031269915.1 Synergistaceae bacterium | reverse complement strand
TGAAGCCTGATGTCGCGATTGAAGTCTGTCCGCACTTCAAGGCGCGTCACCGTCTCTACGATTTTCGCCAAGTAATCGGCGATATTCTCAGTTAGGGTATATGGCGGTCTTTGATACATTTACGTCATCCTCAATTCTCATTATACGCCCGGGCGATGAACGCCCTGGTTCCCTCGAAGTCTTCTGGCAGGACAGTGTCCATGTCAGGTTGTCGGGGCTTGCTTTATCATTCCCACTCGATAGTTGCGGGCGGTTTTCCGGTCACGTCGATCACCACTCGTCCCACCTGGGGTACTTCGCCGCATATCCTTTTGGCTACTTTATCGATCAATTCCCACGGAAGATGTACGGATTCGGCGGTCATGGCGTCGCGCGACGCTACTGCGCGCAGGGCGACCGTCTCGCCGTAGGTGCGGACATCACCGGCCACTCCCACGCTTCGAACCGGGAGCAGAACGCAGAACGCCTGCCATATATCGTCGTACAGACCGGCGGACTTTATCTCGGAGATGAAAATCGCGTCGGCTTCTCTCAGCGCATCGAGACGCCCGCGCTCCAAGTTGCCGAGGCAGCGCACGGCAAGGCCGGGGCCGGGGAAAGGGTGGCGCTTCAACATTTCGTCCGGTATGTCGAGCAACGAACCGATGCGTCGGACCTCGTCCTTGAAAAGTTCGCGTATCGGCTCCAAAAGGCTCATTTTCATGTCTTCCGGCAGACCTCCGACATTGTGATGGCTCTTTATGACGTCACCTCCGACAAAACCGCTCTCTATCACGTCAGGATAAATCGTCCCCTGAAGAAGCCACTTGGCGAGGCCGAATTTCCGCGCTTCCGCCTCGAATACGCGGACGAACGTCTCACCGATTATCTTGCGTTTCTTTTCGGGGTTGACGGCGTCTTTCACCGCGGCGAGAAATCTCTCCGACTCGTCAACGTGATATACGCGAAGATTCAGCTTCCTGTACATTTCCAAGACCTGCGGCGGTTCGTCCTTTCGCATGAATCCATGATCCACAAATATACAGTCCAGCCTGTCGCCGAGCACCTTCGAAACGAGAACCGCAGCGACGGTTGAATCGACTCCGCCCGACAGTCCGCATATCACGCGATCCTCGTTTCCGACGGTCTCCGCTATGGATTCGAGCGAACGCTTCACCCAGTCTCCTAGTTTCCAGTTTGGTTCGCAACCGCAGATGCCGAACAGGAAGGAGGATATCATCTCGCGTCCGTACTCCGTCGTATCGACCTCGGGGTGAAACTGGAGCGCCGTTATACGTCCGCCGTCCATGGAGTAGGCGGCGCACGTCCCCGACTCGCTCTCTCCGAATCTCACCGCTCCGTCCGGCAATTGCCGCACTTCATCCCAGTGGCTCATCCATACGTCTATCGCTTTCGGCACGCCCCGCAAAATTTTTTCGTTGTCGCCTTCGCTGAAAATGACCCTGGTTCTGCCATATTCGCCACGACGTCCTTTTTTCACCGAACCGCCGCGAATGTGGGCTATGAGCTGCATCCCATAGCAGATGCCCAGCACGGGGACGCTCCCGTCAAGCAGAGAACCGTCTATGAGCGGAGCGCCCGGCCCGGACGTGCTGCGCGGACCTCCGGAGAGAATTATCCCCCTGGGGCTTTTCTCCATAATCCTGCCGAGGCTCGCGTTCCAGGGCAGTATTTCACTGTAAACCTCGAATTCCCGTATCCTGCGCGCTATGAGCTGTGTGTACTGCGAACCGAAGTCGAGTATCGCAATGCCCCCGTTTTTTCCATTTTCTCTCATCTGGCGGCGGATGCCCGCACCTCCATATCTAATGAACTGATTTACCGTTAAGTATGACATAAATGCCTAAAAAACGCGAGATATGCGCCAAAAATCTCCTCACATGCGCACAAGCGGCGTATATTTCGCGTCTTTTTTGAAATTTTCTGTCTTCAGTGAATTTTGGTGGTAATATAAGTAGTTATGGAATATGCCGATTTTCACGAAAAATTCGAAAAAATGACGACGGCGCCGGTCGAACGGCTCGTCCTGAAACTCGCCGTCCCCACAGTCACCATAATGCTCATTTCCGCGCTCTACAACATGGCGGACACGTTTTTTGTAGGTTCGCTCGGCACCAGCGCCACCGCCGGAGTCGGCATATCTTTTCCGCTCATGGCCATAATCCAGGCCATCGGATTCTTCTTCGGGCACGGTTCCGGCAACTACGTCTCCCGCCAGCTCGGCGCGCAAAAATTCGAAAATGCCTCCAAAATGGCCGCGACAGGCTTCGTCCTGTCGTTCGCGTTGGGGATTTGCATAGGAGCGGCGGGTCTGGCATTCAGCGACGATATGGCCATATTCCTCGGAGCCACGGTGACGATACTCCCCCACGCGCGAAGCTATCTGTTTTATATCCTGCTCGCCTCTCCGTGGATGACGGCCTCGCTCATGCTCAACAACCTGCTGCGTTTTCAAGGCAGCGCTTTCTACGGGATGATCGGGATGGTGAGCGGAGCCCTGATAAACGTGGTGCTCGACCCAATCTTCATATACGTTCTCGGCATGGGCGTCGCCGGAGCGGCATCGGCGACGATGATCAGCCAGTTCATAGGATTCTGCCTTCTTCTCGCCGGGTGTTACCGCGGAAGTAATATCCGCATCAGACTGCGCGATTTCACGCCGAAATTCGCGCTTTTAAGAGAGATAGTGCGCGGAGGCATCCCTTCGCTTTTCAGGCAGACGCTGGCGAGCGTGGCTACAATATACGTCAACAAACTCGCCGGAGCCTACGGGGATGCCGCGATAGCCGCCATGTCCATAGTGATGCGGATAGTCATGTTCTCCAACTCGGCTCTTTTGGGCCTGGGGCAGGGGTTTCAGCCGGTTTGCGGGTTTAACTACGGAGCCCGCCTCTATGACAGGGTGAAAAAAGCGTTCTGGTTCTGCGTCAAACTCTCCACAGCGGGGCTGTGCCTCTCCACAGCGGCGGCGTGGCTGTTCGCGCCGGAAATAATAGCGATATTCCGCGGCGACGACGAGGATGTGATAAGGATAGGAACTTTGGCGCTCCGGCTTCAATTCACCACGTCCACGCTGATGGGGTGGGTCATCATGAACAACATGATGCTTCAGACGATCGGCAAATCGTTTTCCGCGAGCCTGCTCGCCCTCGCGAGACAGGGGCTCTTTCTGCTGCCGTGTCTTTTCGCGCTCACCCGCGTGCTGGGACTTACAGGTATCCAGGTAAGCCAGCCCTTAGCGGATGTCGCCACATTCGCGCTGTCGATCCCTCTGCACGTCCGCTTAATGAACGAAATGAAGTCTTTATAGTATATAATTGGGTTTCCGAACATCCCGTTCGGTAAGTTTAAATCTGCAATTTCTGGGAGGACTATGTCTATGAAAAAAACTCTGCTGCTTATAACCTTGTTGGCGGTGATCGGAGCTGCCGCCGCCGGTTATTTTTTCTACCTGGCTCCGCGGACCGAACAGGCGTACTACGTCACCGAGGCCGCATTGCCCGCGGCGCCAGGCGCCGATTACACTGTTGTGTTAAAACTCACGGATACGAACTTTCTCAAGTCCCTCGTCACCGGAATCTCATCTTTGGTTTCTGAATTTCCGACGTTACCCGACGGCGAAAACCGGCTGAACACCTCCTCGAATATCGTGTCAACGCTGAACGGTTTCAACGCTCTGCTCGACACAGTAACCGAAATATCGATTCTTGCGGAGCCGCAGACGCCGCAAGGCGCGGTTCCCTCGATTTACATATCGATGCTCGCGGACGGGACGGCCTTCAGCCGCGTTATGGAAGATTCGCCGGGCGGATTTTTCACAGTCGAAAAATGGGATGCCGGCATAGCGAACAGCGAGGGCTGGACCATAAAAAACCCAAGCGGCTCCGCCATGTACCTACTCAAGCGCCCCGGAGCCGAAAAAAGCCAGATACTTGCCGGCGGGACCGAGCAGGCCATATCGAGTATGCTCTCGGCGGCGGACGGCAAATCCCCTAGGTTTTCGTTCGAACGCGCGACTTCCGGCGACAGCTTTTTTCAGGTCAGGCTGAAAGACGGATTCACTTACGGAATGCTGGGTAAAATGATTGCCGGCATCACAGCCGCCAGTACGCCCAAATTGAATATCGATCGATTCTTCGCGGAAAATAACGACCGCGTGTTGTTTACGGTTTACGAATATTCGGTTGCCAAAAATGAAAAAGTGCTCACATTCGAATCTTACAGCGATTCTTTCGAAAAAAACCCGGAACTCGCGGCTCGGCGCCCCAAATCAGCCGTCGTCCCGCGTCTGATGGGAGACGGGGAATTGGCGTATTTTCTGGCGTTCGACACAGGGCTTATCTTGAGCGCTATCTTCCCGGGAACGGATGATCCGGCGCAGATGGCATTCAAGCTGCTTGGAGAGGACTTCATGTTTTCCAGCGACCTGAAAGCGATCCTTTCGAGCGCCCGAATCTCAATAGCGTGCGCCGTGAAGGACAAAAAATTGAACACCGTGTACGCGCTGCTGGAGACAGACGCGCCTGAATCCCTCAACAAACTGTATTCCATGATCGGGTTTCTGGGGCTTCCGAGCGGGGAGCTTCAGGGATGGGACTCCGCGATTTCCACGCCGATCCCGTATTCCGCCGTATTGGAGCGAAACGCCGTTCTGGCGCACGCGAAAGGCGCGTTCCTGGCAGGCATCGGAACGATCGACGACTTCGCGAAAAACCCGGCGGTAAGGGAGGAGTACAGGGAATTCCTGTCGCCTGACAACGTGGTGAGCTGCATTGTATCGTCCAAAATGTATGACATGCTGATCGATACAATGCAGAGCTTGATCTCCATCATGCCGAACGGAACTTACGGCGTGGATGAGGAGACGTCGATTGCCGTAATGGCGGCCATACGCGATTCATTCGATTTCGCCTGCGGGAGAGCCGACACGTCCGGCAGAGGCTACGGAAAATATGCTTTTTCCTCCGAAGACGGCAACATATTTGAAGCGATATTCAAAGCCCTTTCACTTTCCGCTAAACGGATGACTGGCGGCGCCGACGTCGGCATGCGCATGAGATGAAATAAACCGCTTGACGGCGGAGGAGCGACCAAACTCACAAACCGGGACGGCTGCCCCTCCGCCAAACGAGTTCACTGCTCGGCTACATCGTATCCCTGATCCTCTATCTCGGACTTTATCCGGTCGAGGCTGACTTTCGACCGGTCGAATTTTACCTCAACCGTGCCGGCGTCGAGCGATACATTGACGCTCTCCACCCCGTCCAGCCCTCCAACGGACGACGTAACTGCCTTGACGCAATGATCGCACGACATGCCTTCCACTTTGAGAGTAACAATTTCCATGAAATTCACGCTCCTTCACCTTTTATTTTATCATACAAGGGATAAACGCAGACTAGCAGAGGAACTCCGGTATACGTTCGCTCGTTCGCGTTGACAATATGCGGACGACAATGCTATTATCGCCCCGGTTGAACTTTTTAACAATATCACCGGAAGTGACCGTCGTGGACAAACGCGCAACGCTGAGAGACATCGCCAAAAAGGCTGGCGTTTCAGCCGTCACAGTACACAAAGTGCTTTATTCCAAGGATGGAGTCGGCGAGGACACAAGGAAACGGGTGCTCGGCATAGCGGGCGATATGGATTATTCGGTGAACATAGCCGCCTCGTCCCTGAAGCGCAAGGCCATTCACATAGCGGTCATTCTCCGCGGCAGATCGAACCCTCAAAACTTTTTCTTCCATAAGATGTGGGACGGCATAGACAGGGCCGAACATCATCTACGCGATTATCGTGTCAGAATTACGCGGATTGAGTGCGAAGACAATTGGGAGAGTCAGGACGAGATACTGCGCGAACTCGCCCGCATACAGAACGTGGACGGCGCTATACTCCACTGTTGGGACGAAACCAAACTCGACGACGCGATAAATCGGTTATTTGAAAAGGGTATTCCGGTCGTGACTACAAATTCCGACGCTCCAGGCTCCAAACGCGTCGCGTGCGTGAGCGCGCCCAACGAGAGAGTAGGCAGTCTCGCCGCCGAAATACTGGGACGGATGTCGCACTACGGGGGCCGAGCCATAGTGGCTGGAGGAACGAGTCTCGCGGAAAATCTCACCGCCAACCGCAGAGGTTTCTCATCGTATATGCAGAGAACCCACCCCGAAATAGCCGTCACATCGATATACAGCCATTACGAAGATTCAGTCCCGTTCTCGGACGAGATCAAGACAACGCTCGAAAGCACTCCTGACATATCTGGAATATACGCCATTACCGCCCGGGCGACCTATATAGCGTGTGGAGTGATCCGCGAACTCGGGATGTCCGGGAGGATTAAAATCGTCGGCAGCGACGTGTTTGAGGAAATGAAGCCGTTTTTCGACGATGGCACGCTGCACGCATCCATCTGGAAAGATCAGCAGTCACAGGCCGAACGCGCCGTGACCCTGCTCTATCAATACCTATCGGGACGCCCCATGCATGTGGAACCGATAAGGCTGGGGATAATAATGAAAAACAATTTCGAGGATTATCTCTGAAGCGTCTCGTTCATGCTTCCTGTGCGATATCCTTTCATATCCAGCGAAACATAGGTAAAACCGATACGTTTGAACTGTTCGTTCACCCGCTCACGAGTCTCTTTGTCCATTAACAGGCCAAACCCGGATTCGTCTGTCTCGATACGGGCGACATCTCCATGGTGTCTCACCCTCACCTGCCTGAATCCCAGGTCGAGCAGTACCTGTTCGGCTCTGTCGACCATTCCCAGGCGTTCCGCCGTTATCGTCTCGCCGTAGGGGAAACGGGACGCCAGACACGCGAACGACTGTTTGTTCCACGTCGGAAGGGCGATTTCGCGTGAAAGTTCGCGAATTTCCTCCTTGTTCAACTCCGCGTATCTCAGCGGGCTCTTTACGTTCTGTTCGGAGACGGCCACTAATCCGGGGCGGTAGTCTCCGTCATCGTCAGTATTCGACCCTTCGGCCACATTTTCAATCCCGTGTTCGCGCGCGACAGCCCATATTTTGCGAAACAGCTCACTCTTGCAAAGATAGCACCTGTTGGGCGGGTTTTGCTGAAAACCTTCGATGTCAAGCTCCTCGGAATCGCATACGACGTGAGTTATAGCTCTTTGCCCGCAGAACGACTCGGCCTCGCGAAGCTCGCGTTCGGGAAATGAACAGGAACGCGCCGTGACCGCTATAGAGCGGTCTCCAAGCACGTCATGCGCTGTTTCAAGCAGAAACGTCGAATCGACGCCGCCTGAAAAAGCCACCGCCACGCTTCCGAGCGATTTTATGTAATTTTTCAATTTATCGTGCTTTTCGCGGATATTCATTCAAACAGCGACGTCCCCATGCTCGTATGTCTTGGCGTCTCCCCTGCCGATCACAACTTTATATCCGGCGAGGCGCACACGGACGTCGAGGCAATTGCGGCACTCCGCGGCCTCGTCTCCGGTGCATATTTTGTTGTCGTAAAGCAGATAGTATTTCCGCACCGACGTCGGCGACAGGTTGGGCATGACCACGTTCGCTCCGGCTGATAAACCGCGTTCGCGCCCATCCGGGGCTATCGTTCCAAGCGCGGTTGTGGCCGGAATGAGCGCGTACGGAAACATCAGCCTCAATATCGCCACCAAGCGTATGCACTTCTCGGCCGAACCGCTGGGAAAATTCCTGAACGGAGTATCGGCGTGCGTTATGTAGGGACCGATTCCTATCATAGACGGCTGCAGTTCCTGTAAAAAACGCAGGTCGGCGATGATGTTTTCCGTCGTCTGGTACGGTGAATCGACCATGAAACCGGAGCCCACCTGATAACCTATCTTTTTCAGATTCCACAGGCAGGCTTTTCTGTTTTCAAGGCTCATCGAATCGGGGTGCAACATGCGGTAATGCGCTCCGTCGGAGGTCTCGTGCCGGAGCAGATACCTGTCGGCTCCGGATGCCCAGTATGCCCGGAAACTTTTTTCGGATCTTTCACCTATTGACAGAGTGACGGCGCAGTCTCCGTGGCGGCGCTTTATTCCGGAGACTATTTCGCATATCATGTCGTCGGTGTAGTACGGATCCTCGCCTCCCTGCAGCACAAAGGTACGGAAACCCAGTTCGTAGCCCTGCTCCGCGCAGGAAAAGATCTGCCCTAGGTCGAGCCTGTACCGTTTCGCGTTCGTGTTGCCGTGCCTTATGCCACAGTAATAACAGTCATTTTTGCAATAATTGGTAAATTCTATCAGTCCTCTGATATAGACGTCCGCACCGTACACGGAACGCCTCACGGAGTCGGCCGCTTTGAACATCTCCGCGTCATAGTCGCCGGTCTCTATAAGGGTTTTTAATTCACCGTCGCTCAAATTCCTGTTTCGCGCAAGCCTTTTTATCATTTTGCCCTCGTTTCCACTATAGTCCCTCCGCCAAAAACAACATCCCCGACGTAGAGCACTACCGCCTGTCCTGACGCCGCAGCGCGTTGCGGAACATCAAATTCCACTCTCATTATATCATCTCCGGTCATCTCAGCGATCGCGGGCTGCTCTTCCTGCCTGTATCTCGTTCTCGCGGCAACGCGCGCCCGCCCGTCAAATCTTTCCGCGGCGACCAGATTTATATCGTCGGCATACAGAACCTTGGAGTACAGCGAATCCTCGTTTCCGAGAGTGACCGTATTTTCGGCGTGATTTTTGGAACATACGAACTTTCTCTTTGAAAAACCCATTCCCAATCCTCTTCTCTGCCCTATGGTGTAGCGTATGCAACCTCGGTGACGTCCTATGGCTCGGCCGTTTTCGTCCAGAAAATACCCCGGGCCGAATACGCGCCCGGTACGGCGTTCGATGAAATCGGCATAATTCCCGTCCGGTACGAAACATATATCCTGGCTTTCGCGCTTGTTCGCGTTTCTGAACCCATGCGCCGCGGCTATTTCACGCACCTCTGATTTGAGCAGATCGCCGAGAGGCAGGAGCGCGCGGCTCAACTGCTCCTGCGTCATGGAATAGAGGACATAGCTCTGATCCTTCGATGCGTCGCGCGCTTTGCGCAGGATATATCTGCCCGATATCTCGCGGGAAATGCGTGCGTAGTGTCCTGTGGCGATGTAATCGTGTCCGGTGGCGACTGCTTTGGCAAACAATTTTTCGAATTTGACGAAACGGTTACAGTCGATACAGGGGTTTGGGGTACGCCCCGCGATATATTCGGAAACGAATCTGTCCACGACGCTCTCCTCGAATTCGCGCGACATGTTGAACACGAAATGATCCATGTTGAGCATGCTCGACACGCTTCTGGCGTCCGCGGCGTCCGACAGCGAGCAGCAGGCGTCCTCGCGAGTCAGTCCGACATCTTCGTTGCCGAACAGCTTCATCGTTACTCCGGTGCAGTCCCAGCCCTGACGTTTGAGCATTAACGCCGCTACTGAGCTATCCACGCCTCCGCTCATAGCCACCATCACTCTGTTGTTCATATGAGCACCACCTTGCGGCAAAATAAAAAACGCGCCGAGTATCATATACCCCGGCGCGGTTTTTCAGTCAATACGGAATTAACGTCACATGACGCGAGAATTTCAGCTCTTGAAAGCCTGATCGAGATCCGCGATTATGTCCTTTATATTTTCCGTCCCTACCGAAAGGCGAATCGTGTTTGGCTTTATACCCTGATCCAACAGTTCATCTTCGTTCAATTGAGAGTGGGTCGTGGTCGCCGGGTGAATGACGAGTGATTTCACGTCGGCCACGTTCGCAAGAAGCGAAAATATTTCCAGCCTGTCGATAAACGCCTGAGCCTCTTTCACCCCGCCCTTTATCTCGAACGAAAAGATGGAACCCGCCCCTTTCGGAAAGTATTTATTGTAAACGGAGTGGCTGGGCTCAGTGGGCAGGGAGGGATGGTGAAGCGCCTCGACGCTGGGATGGTTTTTGAGATATTCGATGACTTTGAGCGCGTTCTCGACGTGACGCTCCACGCGCAAAGAGAGGGTCTCGACTCCTTGCAGCAGAAGGAAAGCATTGAACGGCGATATCGCGGCTCCTGTGTCGCGCAGCAGAATGGCGCGGATTCTGGTCACGAACGCAGCCGCCCCGACGGCTTTCGTGAACGATAATCCGTGATAGCTCGGCGAAGGCTCGGTTATCAGCGGAAATTTACCGGAGGCTTCCCAGTCGAACTTTCCCGAGTCTATGATGACGCCTCCAAGCGTGGTACCGTGCCCGCCTATGAATTTGGTGGCGGAATGCACCACAATATCAGCACCGTAGTCTATGGGTCGGATCAAGTATGGAGTCGTAAAAGTAGCGTCCACGACAAGCGGTATCTTATACTTATGCGCGAGATTGGCTATTTCCTCGAAATCAATTACGTTCGAGTTGGGGTTGCCCAGCGATTCTATGAAAATCGCCTTTGTATTGGGTTGTATCGCTTTTTCAAAAGAGCCAGGCACGTCGGGATCGACGAAAGTGGCGGTTATTCCGTAAATGGGCAGCGTATGAGCAAGGAGATTGTACGTCCCGCCGTAAATCGTCTTTGCTGAGACGATGTGGTCTCCGGCGCTGGCGAGGTTCAAAAAGGTGTATGTAACGGCGGCGGCCCCGCTCGAAAGAGCGAGAGCGGCCACGCCTCCTTCCAGCGCGGCGAGGCGTTTTTCCAGCACATCCTGTGTGGAGTTGGTGAGACGGGCATAGATATTGCCCGCGTCGGTCAGGTTGAAACGCGCCGCCGCGTGTGCCGAGTCTCTGAAAACATAGGACGTGGTCTGGTATATGGGCACCGCCCGCGCGTCAGACGCCGGGTCCGGCAATTCCTGCCCTATATGGAGCTGTTTCGTCTCGAATGCCCATGATTCAGTATTCTTAGCTATCGCCACTTGTGTCATCTCCTCGTTTCGTTTATATAACGATCACTCCGCGAACATCACCGTGGAGAGATACCGTTCGCCAGTGTCGGGCAATATCACGACTATCGTCTTGCCCTCGTTCCCCGGACGCAGCGCTATCTGTGTCGCGGCGAAAAGAGCGGCTCCGGACGAAATTCCGACCAGGATTCCCTCCGTTTTCGCAATCTCTCTGCCGGTCGCGAAGGCGTCGTCGTCCTTTATCGGCAGTATTTCATCGTACAGTTTTGTGTCGAGAACGTCTGGGACGAAACCAGCCCCTATGCCCTGTATCTTGTGCGCTCCCGGCGTGCCCGTGGAAAGCACGGGCGAACCCGCCGGTTCGACGGCCACTATCTTCAACTCCGGCTTCTTTGACTTCAGAAAACCGCCAGCGCCGGTGAGAGTACCTCCGGTACCGACCCCGGACACGAAGATGTCGACCGCGCCGTCCGTATCATCCCACACTTCCGGACCGGTGGTGGAAAAGTGTATTGCGGGGTTGGCCGGGTTTACGAACTGCCCGGGGATGAAGCTGTTTGGTATTTCAGCGGCAAGCTCATCAGCCTTCGCGATTGCGCCCTTCATGCCTTTGGCGCCTTCGGTCAGAACCAGTTCCGCGCCGTAGACGCGGAGCAGATTGCGGCGCTCCACGCTCATCGTTTCAGGCATGGTGAGTATTATGCGATAGCCGTGCGCAGCCGCGACTGCCGCTAGACCTATGCCTGTGTTGCCGCTGGTCGGCTCGATTATGACGGAACCGGGCTTGAGTTTCCCGCTCTTTTCAGCGTCTTCTACCATAGATTTCGCGATACGATCCTTGACGCTGCCGGCGGGATTGAAATATTCCAGCTTGGCCAGAATATCGGCCTTTACTTTATGAAGCGCCGAGTATTTCCCCAGCCGCAGCAGAGGCGTTTTCCCTATGAGATCGGTGAATCCGGAGTAAATCTTCGCCATGATTACATGTCCCCTCTTCTATATGGATTTATATTACCACAATCCACGCTCTTTTACAGCGTCGATCGTAATACTAATAATATTCATATCAGAATAATAGGATTATACCGCCAAAAATATTTTTGTCAAGTACCTAAAAGAGCCGCCGTGAGGGGTTAGGAAAAGTTCCCTCAAACGGCGGCTCAAGTATATAAATCTGGCGGCGACCTGCTCTCCCACAAGTACCCCTTGCAGTACCATCGGCGCTCGGAGGCTTAACTGCCGGGTTCGGTATG
>JAISYN010000144.1 GCA_031269915.1 Synergistaceae bacterium | reverse complement strand
CCGGGATTGAAATTGACCCCTTCTTTTACCCTGAATATCTGTATGGGGAATATAGGCGTCTCTCCTCCGCCGAGGCCGGCCTCAGTCGCCAGGAGAACGCACTTCATTGCCATGCGCCCCTCATGAGACGTGTCCATACCGTAGTTTATGGACGAGAATGGAGTCTGAGCCCCTGCCCGGGAGTGCATCGTGTTAAGGTTGTGTATGAAGCCCTCCATCGCCTGATATGTCTCTCGCTCGGTCGCTTCTCGAGCGTGCGCCGCCGCGAACTTTTGCGCGTCCGATGCTATTTTGGCATCGAATCCGGCGGATGAGAGGATTTCCAATTCGGATGGCATGTGCCTCTCGTTTCCTATGGACGGGATATTTCCACCGTCCCGCAAGCGGGTCAGAGCCTCGCGGGCACGTGTCTCACATTGCTCGCCGCTCAGGAGGGTGAGTGATGTCAAAAGCAGTTCCCGATATTTCTTCGCGTATGTTTTCGCCACGCCGCGGGCCATAGCGTAGTCAAAGTTGACGATGCTCTGACCGCCGTGCTGATCGTTCTGATTGCTCTGGATGGCGATACAGGCGAGAGCCGAGTACGAGGCTATGCCGTTCGGTTCGCGCAACACTCCGTGCCCGGTGGAAAATCCCCCATCGAACAGCTTTATGAGGTCTATCTGGCAGCATGTCGTAGTGATGGCGTAAAAGTCGAGGTCGTGTATGTGAATGTCGCCTGATCTGTGGGCGGATGAAAATACGGGATCGATGACGAACATCTCGTAAAATTTTTTCGCTCCCTCAGACCCGTACTTGAGCATCGTGCCCATTGGCGTGTCGGCGTCGATGTTCGCGTTCTCCCGTTTATGATCACAGTCGACGGAACTCTTGAAGGCAATCTCCTCGTAGGTCTTCATCAGAGACGTGTTCATCTCCCGTATCTTGCTGCGCTCCGACCTGTAGAGTATGTATGCCCTCGCGGTCTTGATATATCCGGAGTCCATCAATGCGTTTTCGACTACGTCCTGAATTTGTTCGACGGACGGAGATATAAGCCTCGTCTCCTCAAGGCGTTCTTCGGCGGCCAAGGCTACTTTCCCGGCAGCGGGTTTCTCCCTGTCCGCGTAATCTTCCTCGCCGGTCGCGGCGAACGCCTTAACTATCGCCGCCTCTATCTTTCCTCTGTCGTAGCCGACCTGTCTTCCGTCCCTTTTGCGTATAGTTCGAATCAATTTACTGCCTCCTTGAATCGCGGGGAAGCGCGCAAAAGCGTTTTATTCCCAGGTACGGCTGTGCATAGGCATAACATTGCGCACGCCCGTTCTCCCGCGGGTTTGCGATACATTTGATCTAAGGGCCGGTTTCCTGGCTCGCCATCATCCTCCCCGACGCCTTCCCGGATTCAGTACAAATACCCGGTGGCAAAATGTCGGTTTGTCCGGCTCACAGTGGCGGGAACCGCGCCGGCTGGAAATATGTAACTCTCCGGCTTCCCGATCACCCGTTGATCAATGACGCAAGGCGATTATACCATATATCGAAAAATCCCCGGGACGCGCGCGATTTGAAGGCTCAACACGACGGCGGCGTGAATTCGATGGCAAAGCGGATAGAACGGCTGATACAGAGCAGTATGGAAAAAGAACGCAACCTTAAAACTGGCGCTCATTGACAACCTGCCGCCGCCCTGAGGTTTCTCCTTTATCTATTGACATCACTCTTGATTGTGATAAACTAAAAATATTCATATAATACATATAATTTTTATATGAATATTTTCTGGAGGGAGGCCGGCACGATTCGTAATTTGCGGAGAACATGTGAGAGGAGTTGGCATTTTATGAGAAAGACGATCGAAAGGGTACATCCGTCAAAATTGGTTTTAATCTTGATGGTTGCGGCGGTTTTTGCGGGAATCGCCCTCAGGCCAAATATGACTTATGCCGCCGAACTCGTGAAAGACGCCGAGCGGCCCGAGGAAATAAGATTCACGGTAGGAGTGGCCGCCATCACCGCCGGACTCTTGGAGTACGCGGTAAAAACAGGGCTTTTTGAAGAGGAATTTGGCAAGGACGGCATAAAAATCAGTTTCACGAATTATACGGGCAGCGGGACGAACGCGGTCAACGCGCTTGTGGCGAATCAAGCGGATTTTGCTCCCTCAGTCGGAGATCAGCCGACGGTAATAGCCGCCGCTGGAGGTATTCCCGTACATCCTATAGCGGTCTATATGAAGGGCAATCTGCGCGGCAATGATAAATACATGTCGGTACTCGCCGGCAAGGATACGGGAATCAGAACGATAAAGGATCTCAAGGGAAAGGTAGTCGCCGCTCAGATTGGAACCAACCATCACGCCGTATTGCTGAGGTCGCTCAAGGCGTACGGTCTTTCGGTGAGCGATATAAAACTGGCGAATATGAGAGGTCCCGATATCGTGACAGCCCTTCTCAACGGCAGCATAGACGCCGGAGTTAGCAATCAACCGAACGTGGCGCAGTTGATTGCCGAGGGGGCATATCCGCTCGACACCGACGAATCCGAAATGACTTTTAACTACAACGTCATAATCGCGAGAGACGGGTTTGCCGAAAAATACCCCGAGACAACCAGACGCGTGCTCGGCGTCTTCGCGAAAGCGGCGAAAAGATCTCAGGAGAACGGGGACGAGCTTTTAGAGATCATCTCTGAGTATGTAAAACTCGATAAGGAAATAACAGCGGCAGCTCTCAGATCTGTGGTATATGACGTCGGGCTTCCTGACGACGCCGTTGCTTACTTTTCGGCTTCACAGGACTTTCTGTCCGAAAACAAGCTGATTGAGAAAAAGGCCGACGATATAACGAAGTTATTCAACACCAGATTCCTGGAGGAATTGAATATTATCGGCAAATAAAACCGTAAAGAATGCCGGTGAATTTGGGAAATCTCATCACCGTCTCTTTTTTAAGGAAAGGCTGATTTATCGTTAGGGGCCTAAAGGGTAAAAATTTATATCCTTGCGGCGCCTGTGCTTCTAAACGGTAAGATGCAGTTTAAGCGAATTAATCAGCGCTTCCTTAATTTGCCCGAAAGGTTGAATGACGTATGGAAACCAGCTTTAATGGAGTAGAAACAGGAAGAAAATCAGTATGCGGCGCTTCGGCTTTGATGAGAAGCGACGCGGCTGTCAACAGTCTCATTAACAGATATCTCATTCCATTGGCGCTTCCTATCGTCATCATAGCTTTTTGGCAGTATGTATGCGATTCCAGGTCGATTCCCATGCTCCTGCTTCCATCTCCCGCCCGGATCGCCGGCGCCTTTGTAAAACTGATTGCGGACAGAAACCTGATCGACAATCTGACGATCAGTCTCCTGCGGGTAGGACAGGGATACTGCCTTGGCGCTTCCCTTGGAATAACGCTCGGCTGCTTCATGGGTCTGTTTCCGATCTTCGAAAGGATGATGTCGCTTATAACGGGTATTTTAAGACCGATTCCGATAATGGCGTGGGTTCCGCTGATGATTTTGTGGGTGGGCATTGGAGAGTTGTCTAAAATAATCCTTATCGCGATAGGAACTTTCTGGGCGGTATTGGTCAGCGTTATCAACGGTATAAAAAACACGGACAGGAAATACCTGGAAGTCGCGTATATATTCAAAAAAAACAAGATAACTCTCATGAGGAAAGTTATATTTCCCGCGATGCTGCCTTTTGTGTTTTCGGGTCTCAGAATCGGAATCGACAACGCGTGGAGGAGCGTCGTTGGCGCCGAGGTCGTCGCTTCAATATCGGGCGTTGGTTTCATGATTCAGTTCGCGAGGGAAGTCAGCCGTACCGACATAATGTTCGTCGGAATCTTTACCGTGGGGTTGGTCGGGATATGTATCGATCAGCTTTTGAAATTCATTCAAAAAAAACTGCTCAAATGGGATCAGACTCTTGGTTCGTCGGTTTAGCGGCGCCGTTTCGGCATTTTAATTCACCCAAACGGTATTTTGCCGTTCAGCAAGGCGGGCGCCGGAAGGGCTCAAATCTTCACCCTTCAGGCCCCTAACAACAAACCAGCTTTTACTTAGATTTTCACGAGATGGGGAGGACAGCGATATGAATTATGAAAACCTGAGCCCGCTATTGCAGGATACCGCGGGCCGATATCCCGAAATACCGCCCGTTCTGCTGCTCAAGATCGACGCCATATTGCGCGGAGTGCGCGCGTCCGAACGGGCTGAGGCATTGGCGAAGGGAAACGGCTTCATATGGGAAACGGTGAATGGGGACAAGCGTAAGTATTACGTTGACGGCGTGATCTTTCCGGACGGGCTCAGCCTCGAGAAGCCGAAGTTCCCCGGGGAAACGTCACAGCACAGAGACAAGGCCATATTTTCACCCGGAACAGTATCCTATCTGATCGACGAGATAGACGGGCAGTTCTGGCTTACCGACGATGGGAAACCGATAGAGCGGTTATTCTTCTCCCCGATTCCCCAATTCTTCGGCAAAAAAACCAGCAGAGGCACGCCGATGGAAAACATCGCCGAATCGCTTCCATCCAGTTGTCTCAGTCTTGTTCCATACGGTTATTGCTATTTCTGGAACGAGAAGATTCCGTGCAAGTACTGCAATTTAATCGGAGATCTGATAACGGGAATTAAATCGAGCCAGACGGACGAAACCCTTCAGGAGATCACGGAGACTGTGACTGAGGCCCTGAAAGAAGAAGGGCGCTGGCAGATATTCAGGCTTCACGCCGGTTCCGATCCGAGGGGCGGCGTCGCCTACGATAAAGAGACCGAAGAGTATATCAAAGTGCTCGGAGCCGTGGAAAAAGCGTTCGGATCGAAGGATTTCAACGGACGTTTCGTCGGAAGCGCTTTGAACAAAGATCAGTGGAAGCGAACCAAGGAGGCTGGAAATTCCGCCGTTGAACCACATATCGAGGTCTGGGACAAAAGACTGTTCGATATAATTTGTCCTGGCAAAGCGAAATGGAATGGATACGATTACTGGCTTCAAAGCGCCCTTGACGCGGTGGACGTGTTCGGAAGAGGAAACGTGTGCAGCCAGGTGGTGGGCGGCATTGAACTCGCAAAACCATATGGGTTCGGGACGATAGACGAGGCTCTCGATTCGACGCTGGCCGGAGTCGAATTCTTCGCGGAGCGCGGCGTCACAATGTCATTCAACGTCCTGAGAGTGCGCAATCCGTCAGTATTTTACAAGGAAGGGCAGGCTCCGCCGTCTGTCGAATATTATGCGAGACTCGCGACAGGTATGCATAAAATCCGTAAAAAACATCGGATACCCGTCGGTTTCAACGATTACAGAAGATGCTCCGCGCACCCGGACACTATTTTGAGCCGCCTCGACTATCCTCAGGCGACGCTGTAGGAGGGCGACAGGATGAGTCTGCTGAACAGGGAACTGATAAATATCCTCCAGGACGACAAATCGATCAAGGTAATTGCGACAGTTGATGAAGAAGGGTTTCCGCATGTGGTTCAACGCGAGGATTTCAAGGTGCTGGAGGATGAAAGTATCGTTTTCGCGGAATGGAGGGAGTCGTCCATAACGAACAGCAATCTCGTGCGGGCAATCTGGTTTGGGGGTCGTGTCGCCCTTTTCGTATCAAACGACGAGAATATTTCATATCAAATTAAGGGTTTGCCCGTCAGGTTTGACTACGTAAGCCCTCTTTATAAAGAATTCTACGCCGTTACGAGAAAAAAACACGGGAGCGACTCCGACATTACGGGAATATGGTACATCAGGCCGATAGAGGTCAGAGACGAAAATCACAAGATTCGCAGAAAAGAGGAGGAAATTATTCATCCATATTTCAGACATCTCGACAGAGACAGCGTTTGGAAAGGCGTCAAGCTTCACTGACCTGCCCGTGAATTGGAAATGATGACTTACAGACCGGTAATTCTCAGACACTGACTATGGGAAATTCGCTGAAGCTCGAAAATTTGAGCAAAAATTTTGTCTTACGCGATCGTGTCGTCAACGCTCTCGCAGATGTAAATTTTGAAATTTTGGAAAATGAATTTGTTTGTATCGTTGGCGCCAGCGGATGCGGGAAAAGCACCCTGCTGCGCCTGATAATAGGTCTCGAAAAAGATTACGAGGGGAGCATCCAAATAGGCGGCGTCCCGATTGAAAAAGCCGAGAACGAAGTCGGCATGGTTTTTCAGGAATCCCGCCTTTTCCCCTGGCTGACCGTCGAACAGAACGTGTATTTCGGACTGGATGAAAGAGCTATTTCAAAAACCGAGAAGATACGCGTCGCACGTGAACAGATCGAACTCGTGGGGTTGAGCGATTTTGAAAGAGCTTACCCTCATCAGCTTTCCGGCGGAATGCAGCAACGGGTGAGTATCGCGAGAGCCCTTGTAAATAACCCTAAATATCTGCTGCTTGACGAACCGTTCGGAGCTTTGGACGCTCTCACAAGGATCAATATGCAGCAGGAGATTTTGAGGATCTGGCAAGAGGAAAAAACCACGATGATCCTGGTTACTCATGACATCGACGAGGCAATTTTTCTCGGCGGCAGAATAGCCGTCATGTCAAACAGGCCCGGAACGATCCAAAAGATTTTCAACGTAGAACTGCCAAGACCTCGGGAGCGGAGCGACTACGATTTCATAGCGATTCGCAAAAAAATCTATAGGGAATTTTTCCAGGAGAGCGAAAAGCCTTTCTCTTACTCAATCTAATTCGTCTATGACGCCCGAAATGCCTGACTGTTCGAAAAACCTCTCCGTAAAGATCAAACTGGCCCGTGGGGTGACAGGCTGATATTGCTCATGCCTTCTACCATCTCTATATTGATTCTTTTCCGTTTTTCCGACATAATAATCACACATCGCTGGTGAAAATTTTTGTTCTAATAAACGTAGCTTAGCGCCTGCTTTCGCAACATGCGAGCGAGGGGTTTATTTTTTCTTGGCTGTGGTTGAGGTTCATAAAGAGTTATAATAAAGTCCGTGCCGCGTCGACTCGGGCAAAAAAACGCAAGGAGAAAAGATATAATATGGGCGAAGACGACATCGCGACCCGCGCTTTGCGGGCGCACAGAGAAAAAAGAGGGAAGTTTTTCATGGGCAGCAAGATGCCTGTCGAGACGCTGGACGATCTGTCACTGGCGTACACTCCGGGCGTGGCTGAACCGTGCCGCGAGATAGCGCGCAATCCGGACGCGGTGTACGAGGTCACATCCAAATGGAACACGGTCGCGGTCATAACAGACGGCAGTGCCGTGCTCGGGCTCGGCGACATAGGACCTGAGGCCTCTTTGCCCGTCATGGAGGGCAAGAGCGTCCTCTTTAAGCGTTTTGCAGGCATCGATTCGTTCCCTCTCGCGCTCCGCACACAAGACGCCGACAAGATAGTAGAGACCGCGTCGCTGCTCACTCCGGGCCTTGGCGGGATAAACCTCGAGGACATATCCGCGCCGCGCTGTTTCGAGATAGAGCGCAGGCTTCAGGACGCGTGCGACATCCCTGTTTTCCACGACGATCAGCACGGTACCGCCGTGATATCGTTCGCGTCCCTCGTGAACGCTCTCAAGATAGTCGGGAAAAAACTGTCCGGCGTGAAGGTAGTGTTCAACGGGGCGGGAGCCGCCGGAGTCGCCGTCTGCAAGTTTCTCCTGACGGCGGGAGCCGGGAACGTCGTGATGTGCGATCGTTCAGGCGCTATTTACAAGGGACGCCCGACGGGAATGAACGCCTCCAAGGACGAACTCGCCGCGATCACAAACCCGGAACGCGAAAAAGGCTCCCTTGCGGACGTCATAAGGGGAGCTGACGTATTCATGGGAGTGTCGGCTCCGAAAACGGTCAGCGTCGAGATGGCGCGATCAATGGCGCCCAAGGCCATTATCTTCGCAATGGCGAACCCGACGCCGGAAATTTTCCCTGATGAGGCGCGCGAGGCCGGGGCCGCGGTCATAGCCACCGGCCGCAGCGATTTCCCCAATCAGGTGAACAACTGCCTCGGTTTTCCCGGAATATTCAGGGGCGCTCTCGATGTCCGCGCGACCCGGATAAACGAGGAGATGAAACTAGCGGCCGCTTTCGCTCTCGCGAACCTCGTCTCAGACGGGGAACTGAACCCGGACTACATAATTCCCCAAGCGCTGGACCCGAGGGTTGTGCCGGCAGTGGCCGGAAAAGTCGCTGAAGCCGCGCACAGGACGGGAGTCGCGAGAATCTGAGTTATGGTAGAATGAGGTTCGGGGACGCCGTGTTCGTTCGGGCGGCCTCCCGTGGGAGGAGTAACCGTTGCGCGCTTCGCTTTACAGGATATACAGGCCGCGGCTCTTCGCTGAAATAGTCGGGCAAGACGCAGCTATAGGCGTTTTGCGCTCGTCGTTCGCGGAACGGTGCATGGCCCACGCATACCTCTTTTCCGGGCCGCGCGGCTGCGGCAAGACGACCGCGGCCCGCCTGCTTGCCAAGGTCGTGAACTGCAAAAATCCCACCGCTGACGGAGAGCCTTGCTGCGTATGCGATTCATGCAGGGCAGTCCCGTCAGGGGAACATATGGACGTCATGGAGATAGATGGAGCGTCCAACCGGGGAATAGATCAGATTCGCGAACTCAAATCGCACGTGGGACTCGCCTCTTTCATGGGGGGCACGAAAGTATATATTTTGGACGAAGTGCACATGCTCACTATGGAGGCTTTCAACGCGCTTCTCAAAACGCTGGAGGAGCCCCCGCCCTCTGTAATGTTCATATTTGCCACCACGGAACCCCACAAGGTTCCGGCCACGATACGCTCGCGTTGCCAGCATATACTGTTTCACAGGATAACCACCGAATGCATAGCGGAGCAATTGCGCCTCATCGCCTCGACTGAAGGCGTGACGACCGATGATTCCGCGCTATGGGAAATAGCTCGCGGCGCCGATGGAGCAATGCGCGACGCCATATCGCTCTTCGAGCAGGCCGTGGCTGTCGGGCACGGCGCTCTCACGCTGGATTCCATAATGACGCTCTTCGGCGGCGGCAGGGCCGAAATGGAGCGATGGATTGCTCAGGCACGGGAATGCCCCTACGAGGCATTCGCCGCTCTGAAACGGATACTCGACCTCGGAGTGTCGCCGGAGCGCTTTTTGGACGGACTCTTTCCTCTCCTGCGCGATATGTGGACTTTTGGCCTGTGGAGGGAGAAATCTTTCGCCGGTACGTCGCTCTCGGACAACGAGAAGGATTTTCTGCGCGGGGAGGCGCCTAACTGGGACGTCACTGTTCTCCGGCGGGCCGCCATGTCCGTAGCCTCCCTATTTTCCAGGGTCAGGCTCGGCCTGCGCAGCGACGTCTTTTCGGGGTTGCTGATGTTCGAACTGCTGGGCGCGTTCGATTACAGGGAACCGATTGCGGGAGAGAATACAAATCCGGCTGAAGCGGAGCTTACTTCCACAGCCCGACGGGTTTTCGGCGAAAACGGTTCTTTCCCCGTCACGGTTGCTTCCTTCGTGCCCGCCCCGCTTTCGCCTCCGAGCGCGCCAGACAGGGACGGCATTCGTCCAATGCCTGCGGGAGAGTCGTGGGAAATTCTGGAACGCGTGATGAAGGACGACCTGCCGTTAGCGGCGGCACTGCTGGACGTCAGAGTGTTCCGCGCCGGGAACGCGATCGAGTTCGATTTTTCAGAGGCGGCGGCTCCGGCGGTGATCATGCTCTCGGGGGCGCGCGCGGCCTCCGCTCTCGAACGCGCTTTCGGCATGGCTCCGGACGCTCCGCCCGCCGAGAGCGATGCCCGCGGAGCGGAAAAAAAGACGGAGGACATAGGTCAATCGCCGGTTTTCAGTATATCGGCCCGCCTTGGGGCCGACATACTGATGTCGAAACGGCTCGATTCCGATGAAATGGATATTGGAGGAGACGAGGAAGATGAACAGTTCTGAAAAACCTTTCGTGCATTTGCACGTGCACAGCGAGTACAGCCTCTTGGACGGAGCAAGCAAGTGCGGCGACCTGGCGCGTCTCGCCTCCGAAATGGGAATGGACGCGGTCGCGCTGACCGATCACGGGGTCATGTACGGCTGCGTTGAGTTTTACGACGAATGTCAAAAGAATGGAGTCAAGCCGATCCTCGGCTGCGAGGTGTACGTCGCTCCAAGCGGCCACACGTGCAGAAACGCCAAAGAGCAGTTTCACCTCGTTCTTCTGTCGGAAAACGAGGAAGGTTATCACAATTTAGCGAGGCTGGTTTCGATCGCGTGTACGGACGGATTCTATTACAAGCCCCGAATAGACCATGATCTGCTCGCGAAATACAAGAACGGACTCATAGCCAGTTCGGCGTGCCTGGGGGGAGAGATACCTTCCATGCTGACATCTGGGGATACCGAGGGGGCGTTGTCCCGGGCGATGCTCTACAGGGACATAATGGGGCCCGGCAACTTCTTTCTGGAGATCCAGGGCAACTCCATTCCCGCCCAGGCCATCGTGAACCGGTCGCTGATAGATATGTCAAAAAAACACGGCTTCCCGCTGGTCGCCACGAACGACTCGCATTACACGAAGCGTTCCGACGCTGGGTGGCACGACGTCCTGCTCTGCGTCCAGACGAACAGCAACGTGAACGACAGGGAGAGATACCGTTTTACGGGCGACGATTATTATTTCAGGTCACGCGAGGAAATGTGGGCCATTTTCGGGGCCGAGGCGCCAGAATCGCTGACCAACACGGCCGCTATCGCCGAAAGATGCGACGTCAGGTTCAAATTCGGCGAGTATCACCTCCCGGATTTCAGCATACCGGAAGAGGAGACGCTCGAAACCTATCTAAGAAATCTCGCGCGGGACGGTCTTAGCGCCAGGCTGAAAGGCGGGCCGATATCGGACGAATACAGCCGCAGGCTGGAGTACGAGCTTGGCGTTATTGAAGAGATGGGTTTCTCGGGATATTTCTGCATCGTCTCCGATATCATAGGCTACGCTAAGAAACACGGCATTCCGATAGGCCCGGGGCGCGGTTCCGCCGCCGGTTCTCTCGCGGCGTGGTCGCTGGAGATAACGGATCTCGACCCGATAAGGCACGGTCTGCTGTTCGAACGTTTCCTGAACCCGGAAAGGATATCGATGCCCGATATCGACACCGACATATCCGACAAGCGAAGGGACGAGGTGATCTCCTATATAGCGAGGAAATACGGCTCGGATCACGTCTCCCAGATAGTGACCTTCGGGCGCATGATGAGCAAGCAGGCCGTGAAGGACGTGGGGCGTGCGATGGGGATGCCCTATGCCGACGTGGACAGGGTGGCGAAGCTGATCCCTGAACCGATAAGGTCGGGCATAAAGAACATACCGGAAGCGCTGTCGAAAACTCCCGAACTCAAAGCCCTCCACGATTCCGACGCGGATATCCGCCGCCTTCTCGATACTGCGAGCAGCATAGAGGGGCTGGCGCGCCACTGCTCGCAGCACGCGGCCGGAGTGGTGATAACGCCGCGGCCGACGACCGATATGGTTCCGGTCGCCCGGATAGGGAACTCGACAGTCACGCAGTACTCCATGGAGCCCATCGAAAAACTCGGCCTGGTGAAGATGGACTTCTTGGGCCTCCGCACTCTGTCGATAATTGAGGGGGCGCTCGAAAATATCACCCTGGGCGGCCACGCTCCGCTGGATATTGACAACGTTCCGATGGACGACGCCGCCACTTACGAAATGCTGCGAAACGCCGATACATTGGGGGTCTTCCAGCTCGAATCGTCGGGAATGAGAGATCTCATACGGCGTCTGAAGCCCGACAGGTTCGAGGACCTGGTCGCTCTGATGGCCCTTTACAGGCCGGGGCCTCTCGAAAGCGGCATGACGGATCAGTATGTCGAACGCAAGCATGGGCGCGAACGGGTCGCGTACCCCCATCCGCTTCTGGAGGACGCGCTCTCCGAGACGTACGGCGTGATCCTGTATCAGGAGCAGGTCATGCGGTGCGCGGCTCGCCTCGCCGGGTATTCGCTCGGTGAAGCCGACCTGCTGCGCAGGGCCATGGGAAAAAAGAAGAAAGAGGTCATGGCGGAACAGCGCGCCAAATTCATCGAAGGCGCGAGGAAAAATGACGTCCCGCCGCCGAAGGCCGAGGAGATTTTCGATATAATAGAAAAATTCGCCGGATACGGCTTCAACAAATCACACAGCGCCGCGTACGCGCTGATAACCTTCAGGACCGCGTACCTCAAGGCCCACTACGGCGCCGAATTTCTCGCCGCGTATCTGTCGGCGCTCGTGGGATCGAAGATGGACGTCCTTGGCAGGTACATAGGCGAGGTGCGCAGCCTCGGCTTCGAGATATCCGCGCCCGACATCAACAGATCTGGGAACGCCTTCACGGTGTCAGACGGGGTCATACTGTTTGGCCTGTCGGCCGTCGCCAAGGCCGGCGCGGCGGCCGTGGAGAGCATACTCAAGGCGCGTGGAAACGGTCCTTTCAAATCCCTGTGGGATTTCATAGCGCGGGTTGATCTGAGGACGGTGAACAAAGGTGTCATCGAGAATATGATAAAATCGGGCGCTTTTTCATCCATCGAGCCAAACAGGCGCAGACTGCTAGAAGCGCTGCCGTCGATGCTCGAAATGGCGTCCCGCAAGGACGAATGCGCGGGACAGCACTCGCTTTTTGACGAGGACGAGGATGACGAGCCCGGGATGCCCGATATCCCCGACTTCGACCCACGCCGGCTGCTCGACTTCGAGCACGATTCCGTTGGCATATATATATCGGGGCACCCTTACGACGAGTTCAAGGAGGACGAGGCGAAATACGCCACCTGCTGCCTGCGCGACCTGCCTCACTGGAAGTCGGAAGCGCCCCCGTCCGTGATAGGACTTCTCTCCGGCGTCAAGGAGAGAATTTCGAAGCAGAGGGGAGAACCTTTCGGCATATTGACGCTGGAGGACTCCGAAAGTCAGATAGAGGCCATCTGCCACTCCAAGCAGTGGCACAAGGTGAAACCCCTGCTTACTGCGGGAGAAGCGTACCTGGCGACCGGTTCGCTCAAGGGCGAAGGAGATCCGTCGATGATCATCGATTCGATAGAACTCCTGTCGGAGGTCCGTGCGAAACGTTCGCGGGCTGTTCGGATAAAGATAGCGGCGGACGGCCTATCCGGCGATTTTTACGATTCGCTCAATTCGGAGCTGAAAAAATTCCCCGGCAATATGACCGTCCTGCTGGATTTGCGGACGGAGTACGAGCAGGCTTTGCTCAGGATGAGATCCGTAAAGGTGTCGATGGAGCCCATTCTGGCGGAACGTATAAACGAACTTTCCGGAGGAAGGGCCCACGTGGTTCAGTAGCTTTGTAAACGCTGGAGGTGATAATGTACCATGCGAAAAGTTAAGATAGTCTGCACTTTGGGGCCGGCGTGCGGCGAAATAGGCAAGCTGATGCAGATGGTAGATGCCGGGATGAACGTGGCGCGTTTTAATTTCAGCCACGGCGACTACGACGGACACGGCCGTATGCTCGAAATGGTGCGGAGGATCGAGCGGGAAAGGGTTTTGCCCATAGCGGCGATCCTCGACACGAAGGGTCCTGAGATACGCACCGGCCCGCTCGAAGATCATCGCAACGTCGAACTTCGCGCCGACGGAACATTCTCGCTTCTCACTTACGAGTGCGAGGGCAGCGCCGAGAGGGTGTCCGTCTCGTACGCGAATCTGCCCGGGGAAGTGAGCGCTGGACAGGACATCTTTATCGATGACGGTTCCATTCATCTGAAGGCTGAGAGCGTGGAACGGGACGAAATAATCTGCCGTGTTCTTGTAGGAGGCGTCCTTGGCGAACACAAGGGGGTCAACGTCCCGGGGGCGGAACTGTCCGTGCCGACGCTCACCGAAAAAGACGTGCGAGACATAGAATGGGGCATGGATCACGATATGGACTATATAGCCGTCTCCTTCGTCAGGCGGCGCGAGGACATCATGCAGGTCAGGCGCGTCGTCGAAAATCACGGAGGAAGCGGCAAAAAAATAAACATCATGGCAAAGATAGAGACCATGCAGAGCGTCCAGAACATCGAGGAGATAATCCAGGTGGTCGACGCCGTAATGGTGGCGCGCGGCGATCTGGGCGTCGAAATGCCGACCGAGGAAGTCCCGATGGTTCAAAAGAGGATAATAGAACTCTGTCGGTTGAAGGGCAAGCCGGTCGTTGTGGCGACTCAGATGCTCGATTCCATGATACGCAACCCGCGTCCGACGAGGGCGGAGGCGAGCGATGTGGCTAACGCAGTGCTGGACGGCGCGGACGCCGTAATGCTCTCCGGCGAGACGGCGGGCGGTAAATATCCGTTCGAAGCCGTACAGGTGATGAATCGCATAGTGCTGAGCACCGAACGCGCGGATATGAGCCGCAGCCTGCTTAAAAGAAGAGAGCCCAGCGCGTTCAACGTACCCGACTCGGTGAGCCACGCGGCGATGCAAGTCGCCACGGAGATGAACGCCGCCGCGGTGCTGTCGCTCACCAGAAGCGGCAGCACCGCGGCGATGGTAAGCAAATACAGGCCGAAGGCCACGATCATCGCTTCGACCCCGCTTGTGTCCACATGGAGGGCGCTGTCCCTCATGTGGGGAGTGACGTCTCTCCTGGCCGAGGAATACTCGTCGTCGGAGGTCGCCGTGGACGCCGCGATGGAGTCCATTTTGAAACTTGGTTTCGTGTCGAGAGGCGATACGGTGGTCATAACCACCGGATTCCCGGTGTTTGTGTCTGGAACCACCAACATGGTTCTCGTTCAGACCGTCGGCAGAATATTGTTAAAATCTCCCTCGCTCATAAAGATTCAAACGGCCGGGTTTGTCTGCAAGGCTGATTCGGCCGGGGAAGCCGTCGAAAAAATGAACCCCGGCAACGTCCTCGTGCTCAAAAAAGCGACCCCGGATTATCTGCCCGCGATACAGAAAGCCGCCGCTCTCATAACGGAGGAACACGGCATGACGAATTACGCGGCCATGACCGCTCTTCAGTTGGGCATACCGTGCATGTCCGGCGTGGAGGGCGTTATGGACAAGCTCAAAGACGGAATGCTGATAACCGTTGACGGAGTATACGGCGTGGTATATGAAGGGCGGATGAAAGTGGAATGATGCCCCCGGCATTAGGGACAAATACGAACCCCCCCGCGCTTTCGTCATCGGGGAGGCGTTCGTTTTTGTTTTCGGATTACCGAAATAAGCAAGTCTGAGGGGCCGAGTACAAAATGACGGATAAAACGCCAAGGCGGCGCAGTGATCCACTTGTCAAGCCCTACCTCAAATGGGCGGGCGGCAAGCGGCAGCTTCTTCCTGAAATAAAAAAGCGTCTCCCGGAAAATCTCGGCAACTTTCGGTATTTTGAACCATTCGTCGGCGCGGGCGCTTTATTTCTTGAACGCCAGCCTCGCCGGGCTTTAATCAACGACAATAATGAACAGCTTGTGCTTACATACGAAGTTGTTCGCGACCACATAGACGAATTGATCGCCGCTTTGAATGTACACAAGGCTAACAACAGCGAGGAATATTACTATCAGATACGGGAACAGGATCGTAATGGCGAAGCGTTTGCGGGCTTGTCTGCCGTTCAGAAAGCGGCCCGGCTGATTTACCTTAACAAAACGTGCTACAATGGACTGTATCGCGTGAACTCACAAGGACTGTTTAATGTTCCCTACGGACGTTACATCCATCCGGCAATCTGTGATGAGCCTGTTCTTCGGGCAATTCATGGATATTTTAATTATGAAAACGTGGAAATTGAGATACTGAACGATGATTTTGAGATTGCAGTGGAAACGGCGGGACATGGTTCTTTTATCTATTTTGATCCTCCGTACCACAGCCCGGATAACACCAATTTTACAGGGTATCAAGCGGGTGGTTTTGGCGAAAATGAACAGCGGCGGTTGCGGGATGTTTTCATCGCGCGTACAGACGCGGGCGCGAGATGCCTTTTGAGTAATGCCGATACTCCGTTTGTCCGTGAACTTTACGATGACAATCGCTTTGAAATCATCGCGGTGAAGGCCAAACGCGTTATCAACTCTGATAGCGCGGGGCGCGGCGAAATAGACGAAGTGTTGATCAGAAACTGGAGGTAATTGCTGTGGCTGACAGTCCAACGAAAATCGACGTTGTCCCGGTATGCCCCTCTTAGGCGCTCATGTATCCGCGGCCGGCGGTTTGCGCGCCGCGGTCGAAAGGGCTTCGGTTCTAGGCTGCGAGGCAATGCAGCTTTTTACGCATAACCCGCTGCAATGGCAGGGAAAATCCCCGTCGCCCGCCGGAATAGACGCGTTCAGACGGGCGATTCTCGGCAGCGGGGTGAAGAAAGTCACGGCGCACGCCTCGTATCTGATAAATCTCGCGGCGGACGATTATGTCCGAAAGCACAGTATCGACGCTGTGATACGTGAGATCGAACTGTGCTATCAGCTCGGCGTGGACAGCGTCGTACTGCACCCCGGATCGTCAAAAGGCGGTTCGCGTTCTGAAGCTTTGTCGAATCTGGCATGCGCGCTCGAAGAAATTATCGATCGCACCATCGATAAAAATGTCGTCATACTTCTGGAAACAATGGCGGGGCAGGGCGATATCCTGGGCTCGTCGATCGGCGAGCTGGAATCGGTGTTCGAGGCTATGTCGTGGAACAAGCGACTTGGGGTCTGCGCTGACCTCTGCCACATATTCGGGGCCGGTACGGATATTCGGAGCGAGGATGGGTATCTGCGGTTTGTGTCGTCGCTCGAAAGGCATTTCGGTCTGGAGCGCGTCGGGTGTTGGCACTTGAGCGACAACAAAGGAGCGCTGGGAAGCAATATCGATCGCCATGAACACATCGGGCAGGGCTCTATTGGAATAATTCCCTTCGGTATGTTAGTATCTGACGAGCGGTTCGCGGATACGCCGGCGATTCTCGAAACTCCGAAAGAGGGCGTCGGGGACGCGGGCAATTTGGCTCTGCTCCGCAAGCTCGCGGGAGCGGAGTGACGGGGCGGGTACGCTCCGCCGCGGCGAGGGAGGATAATTTGTCGGCTTTTTTCAATTTCAGTCTGAGATGGCAGGATCTCATTGATATTGTGATTGTGGCGTTCATATCGTACCGCGTGCTGCTCTTTTTCGTGGACACGAGGGCGATGCAGTTGGTGCGCGGCCTGTTCGTCATAGTGCTGCTGGGCATAATGGCCCGTTCTCTGGAACTGCGGACCATAACGTGGCTTTTGAGCAGGCTGTTGAGCGCCGTTATCATCGCCATTCCGGTGGTGTTTCAGCCTGAACTCCGGCGTCTCCTGGAGGAGATAGGGCGCAGTGGCCTGCTCTCCGGGCGGAAGAGCGTTGACGACATCGCGGATTCCTACTCCGAGGCGCTCACCAACGCCATATCGTATCTCCAAAAACACAGAATAGGCGCGCTCGTCATATTTCAGAGAGACACCGGGCTCAAGGAGATATGGCGGTCGGCCGTTCAAATCCGCGCCGAGATAACGCAGGAGCTGATACTTTCCATCTTCTGGCCGAACAACCCGCTGCACGACGGGGCGGTCATAATAGACAGGCAGTCGATCATAGCGGCGTCCTGCTATCTTCCCTTGACTGACAACGACGATATATCGCGGTGGCATGGTACCAGGCACAGGGCTGCCGTCGGCGTGACGGAGGTCTCCGACGCGCAGGCGCTCGTCGTGTCCGAGGAACAGGGGCACGTGTCTTTAGCCGTGAGAGGCAGGCTATCCAAGCCGCTCACAGAAGATCAGGTCTCCCGTTTCGTGCGGAGGTATTTCAATCCTCACGGCGGCGGCGGAATACTGCGGCGGCTCAAAAATGAGCTGAAACCCCAATGGCCTGGCGACGATCGGTGAGGCGGCTGAGGAAGTATGGATAAAACATCGAGAAACCGTTGGCTGGCAAGGGGCGCTTCACTGGTTTTCGCCGTCATACTGTGGTTTTTTGTAACGTGGGAGGCAACCGAACTCACGTCGAGAAAGTTCCTGGTGCCATTGGATTATCAGGACATCCAGGATGGATATTCCATCTCCCGCAGGATAGATAACATCGAGGTGCGGCTTGAGGGAAAACTGGAGGATTTCGCCCTCATGAACAGAAGGGACGTCGTAGCCTCGGTCGGTATGTCGGACTTGAGACCGGGCAAGTACAGCCTTCCGATACAGGTTGTCTCCCCGAGCGGTTTGAGGGTGGTGAGCTACAGCCCTAACACGGTCGATTTCGAGCTTTTCAGGATGATATCGCGTTCGATGCGCCCGTCGCTTGTTTTGGAGGGGGATATGCCGGAAAATCTGGTGCTGTCAAGCGTCGACATAACCCCGCCCGAAGTGACGCTCAGAGGGCCGGAGGCCGCTGTCATAGAGGTGCGGCGCGCGGAGGCGAGAAGTGCTGCGGCCGGCATGATCGGCGGCGCGGAGATCGAATTGCCGGTTTTTCTGCTGAAAGAGGACGGTAATGCGGCCGATATCGAGGCCGTCCCTCCTTCAGTGCGGGTAAGGGCGTATTTTATCCGCACGATGCAGGAGACGAGGGTTCCGGTGAACGTGCAGGTGACCGGGATACCGGGCGATGGGCTGGAGATAGGTAAGATCATAATTTCCCCCGATACGGTTCTCTTGCGCGGAACCGGCGCGGCGCTGCTGGGAGTTTCGGAACTGACGCTCAGTCCTATAGATGTGACAGGACATACCGAGAATATGAATATGGATATTCCGCTCGAACCTCCGTCGGATTCGGTCACGATAGTCGGCGCGGAGCAGGTTAGTCTCACCGTGGAATTCAGGAACGCCGTGGAGACCAGGACGTTCCTAGGGGTTCCGGTGGAGTTGCGCGGGACGTCCGACGCCGCTAAGTGGATCCTGTCCCCGCAGGTGGTAAGCGTTACCGTGGAGAGGCCCTCGGTTCCGGGGGCGGCGTTCGATCCGAATGACCCGCCGCTTGAATTATATATCGACGCTACGAACGTTGTGACGCAGCAGATGACGCTTCCCATTCTCGTGGACAGGGCCGCTGCGGGAGTCAGTGTAATAAGGATAGAACCTCAGCAGGTCACAATAACTGCCGGAGGCCGTTGATTTAAGGAGAGGGTTTTTATGACAGCGCCCGAAAAGATACGGTGTATGTTTGGCACGGACGGAGTAAGGGATGTCGCCAATCGCGGATTGATGACTCCGGAAGCCGCACTGTCGTTCGGGAGGGCGTTCGTCCTATTTTTGACGGAGCGGGGCATCCCTCGTCCGAGAGTCGCGGTGTGCCGGGACACGAGACGTTCGGGGGCAATGCTGGAGAACGCTCTCTGTTCCGGAATGATGTCTGCGGGAGCCGAAATATACCTGCTGGGCATCTTCCCTACCCCGGGAATAAGCTGCGTACTTCGTCAGGGAGGCCTCGACGCCGGAGCCGTGATAAGCGCGTCCCATAATCCGGCGGAGTACAACGGAATAAAATTTTTCAGCTCGCAGGGTTATAAACTCAAGGACGAAGATGAAGCCGCGATAGAAAGTTATCTGGGCGACGATCTGCTTCAGGATTGGCGGCCTACCGGCGCTTCCATAGGCGGTCTGCGTAACGCGGACGGCAGGCGGAGCGTTTATGTCGAGTGGCTTCGGGAAATACTTGCATCCATCGGAGATTTTGACTGGCCGCTGGTCGTCGACGCGGCAAACGGAGCCGCTTCGGGCATAGTGCGAGATGTGTTCGGGGAGTGGAGCGGTCCGATATCTTATTGCGGAGTAAATCCTGACGGGATCAATATCAATGATGGCGTCGGGGTAATGCACATGGGCCATCTCGCGTCCGAGGTCGCGAAAAGCTCATCCCGGCTCGGAATGGCATTCGATGGAGACACGGACCGGGTATTGATGTGCGACTCCAGCGGCAGGCTCATTGACGGCGATATCATGCTCTGGGTTATAGCGCGCAGCCTCGGCGCGAGAGGTGAACTCGGCTCCGGCCTGGTAGCTACCGTAATGAGCAACATGGCGCTTGAGGAAAAGCTGTCCGAGGCCGGTATAAAACTATTCCGCTGTCCCGTGGGCGACAGATACGTTCTGGAGAATATGCTCGACAGAGGCGCGCTGCTTGGCGGTGAACAATCCGGACATGTGATAATTTTGGATCATGTCGCCACAGGAGACGGCATATGCACTGGGCTGATGTTCCTGAAAGCCTGCGCGGAGCTCGGAGAGGACATGGATACGCTGGTCGACAGATTTCCGAGATACCCGCAAATTTTGGAAAATCTCAAAATATCGGACAGAGAAACGGTGATGAAGTCTCCCCTGTTGGCCGAAGCTACGAGAAAAGCTGAGGAAAGGCTGGGAGGCCGCGGCCGCGTGCTCCTGCGCCCATCCGGCACGGAACCCCTGATCCGAATCTTGGTGGAGTCTCAAGACCTTGAACTGACCAGGGAGGTCTGTTACAATCTGAAAGACGCCGTCATCAAAATCATCGGGTAGAACCGGCGGCGAATTCGCCGCGATGAGCCGGTGTGTTTTGGGAGGCCGTACAGGTGGAGAAAAAAGCGAGGAAAGAACTGATTCGCCGGTATAACGAAAGGAAGTTGGTCGGAGGCATATACGTTGTCAGAAATACGCGCGACGGAACGCTGTATCTTGACGCGAGCGCCGACATACGAGCGAGCAGGAGCCGTTTCGATTTCTCACAGAAAGCCGGAATTTGTCAGATAGCAAAGCTCAAAAAAGATTGGGACGAGTTAGGGGCTGGAGCGTTTGTCCTTGATGTGCTCGAAGAGTACGTTAAAGATGAGTCCAGCTCTGATTCTGAGTTTATGGACGATCTCGGCGAATTAAAATCGCTCTGGAGGGAAAAATTATCCCGCGAGGGATCTTCATTTTATTCCGAATAATGTAAATGATTGCCGAGTAACGTCAGGCTTTTTCCTGACTTTGACAGAATGATAAAAAGAAAGAGTACGTAGTCGTCACTGAAAAAGTGGATAGATATTGATTATGACTAGCTTAATGAGGTTATATCAGGTAAAATAATTGCAAGAAAACCCGAGAAAGAGGGGGGAATCTTGCAAAATGCAACCT
>JAISYN010000355.1 GCA_031269915.1 Synergistaceae bacterium | reverse complement strand
ACAACGCGATTCTCATGCTCCATGACGGGAATATCTCCGCAGCGCGCCAGCGAATCCCCGTGCCTTACTCGATGTATGGCGGGCCTTTAGCGAAAACAGGCGCAAACCTCCACCTATTCAGCGATGGAATCCTCGGGTTGCCGGACGGCAGAAAAGACGCCGTTATCGTCTGCTACGAGGCGTTTCTGACGTGGCCGTTTCTCGTCTCGATGTTTGATGGGCCTGACATGATTATCTGTATGGCCAATCTCTGGTGGTGCAGGGAAACATCCCTGCCGGAAACGCAGAGAAACGTTGTCTCTCTCTGGGCGCTGACGTTCGGGATACCAGCCGCGTTCGTATGGAATATTTGATTAGCTGATTTTGCGAAAGGAGGTGAAGCCATGCGAGAACTGACACGGGAGGAAATGCTGGAGATTCTGTGCGCGCCTGATTCCATCGACGAACCAGAAGAATCGGATTTCGTGGACATCGACGAATTGGAGGAAGAAAAATTCGTCCAAAACTGGATTGAGAAGGAGTTGAATTGAGTATGCCATCGGCTACCGAGAAGCGGAGAGAGGAATTGGCGGAGCGCGTAGCGCGCTCACTGGAAGCCGGGGTTATTCCCTGGCAGAGGAAAGACCTGCCTGACACGCCTATCCAAAGCGCCGTCTCCAGCAGGGAGTATGGGGGCCTCAACGCGCTTTACCTCATGGAGAAGTGCGCGGAGAAGGGCTATGACGACCCGCGCTTCATCACGGCGAGCGAGGCCAACAAGAACGGCCTGTACGTCCGCAAGGGCGAACACGGGACAGTCCTTGAGCATTGGGCCGAGGGAAGCGACGGGAAGATGAAGCCGCACGGGTATTCTGTCTTTAACGTCCAGCAGCTCAACGGGCGGCTGCCTTTGTCGGAAAAGGACAAGCCTAATCTCGAAAAAGCGGCTCAGATGCTGAAAAACGCCGGCATCGAGATAAAGCCCGGAAGCGATGTGAAGGAGTACCGCGACGCCATAAAGAAGCTCACGGTCAAAGTCGCTGAAGAGACGGGTTTGACGCAGTACGTCCACACGCCTGAGCTTGCCGCGCTCCGGTACAGCATAGCCAGCACGGCTGCCATGCGCGGGGCCGGCGTTCCTGTCGAGCAATCCGAAGGAGCGCCTACGAAATCCTGGGCAAACAGCATAAAGCACGACCCCAAGCAATTGTCCAAAGCGGCGCGAGACGGGAGCCTCCTTGCCGGGGCGGTCTTGGCCGACATGAGGCAGAAACAGGAGGAACAATCCTTTCAGGCAAGCCGGGAGCGGGCCGAAGCGCAGAAAGGGCAGGAACTCGTCTCGGAAGCCAACACAATCCCCAGAGGGCTCGATTCCAACCTCCCCAACGCTGACCTATCGGGAGTGCAGGAGAGCGTTGTCGCGGCGGCGGGCAAGGCGGCGGCGCAGGTGAATGATCTGAGGGTGTCAGCTTCCTCCAGGGAGGCAAGCGTCGGCGTCGATAAGATCGCGGCCGCCAGGAATGTGGCGAAAGAGCACCTTGGCAAGGACGCGATAGTCACCAGCGCGCAGCCGGGGAGGACGTACAGCGGGAAGATACTTGGGATTCTCGGGGGTCTGACCAGCGGGCCGGACAAAGCGGCGATACAGGCGATAGGGGACAATCACGCGATTCTGCATGACATCAAAAATATCTCGGCGAACGCGAATCTCAAAATAGGCGACGACGCGAGTTTGGCCGTTGACGAGCAGGGATACAGTTCCGTACAGGCGAAAGACGAAAAGCTGTCGCAAAAACGGGAAGGGCTGAGGCGCTGATATGGCACGTAACGTCGTCAAAACGCGAGATTATTCGTTTCGAGGGCTAAAACGCGAGGGAATTGATTACAGGGCAAAGGCGGCAATCGCCTTCGCCGTATGCCTGTTTTTTACTTTGCAGGCAACGGCGCAGTACGTAGCGTATGCGTTCGGGTATCACCCGGCGCTGGGCTGGAGTTTCCCGGTTGTGGGGTATCGCGTATACCCCTTCTACCGGGCCGCTTATTGGCTCTATGTCCTGATGTCCGCTTACGAGGAATCCCGTTCGTCCGTAGCGGCGATGAGCGCGTTTATTTTCTCGGCCGGCCTGATAATTTCCGCGTTCGCCGCGCGGCGGTGTTACCAGAAAGGCAAGAGCGAGAGCCTCGAATCATTGCACGGCTCGGCGCATTGGGCCACGCTGAAAGAGATACAGAACGCCGGGCTGCTCGACGGCGACGGCGAACCGTTCGATGAGGGCGTAGTAGTGGGAGGCGTAAAGATCGGAAAAGAAGTGAAGATGATGAGACATGGTGGCCGCGAGCATATTTTGTGCTACGCGCCCACCAGGAGCGGCAAGGGCATATCGTTGGTACTTCCAACTCTGCTTGACGGCTGGCGGCAGAGCGTGTTCGTACTCGACATAAAAAGCGAGAATCACGCGCTCAGCGCCGGTTATCGCGCGAAAGAGCTGGGCCAAAAAATTCTCAAACTTGATTTCACAGACCCCGACGCCCTCGAAAAAGGCACGTCCGCAACCTTCAATCCGCTTGAGGAAGTAAAATTGGATTATATCTTCGAGCCGGGGAAGAAACTGCCCGACCACAGAGACCCGGAAATGCCGGCCTTCCAGCTCGTCCCGTCCGGTACGAACAGCGAGACCTCAAGTATTCAGCAGATAGTCGCCATCATCGTCGATCCGCAAGGCAAAGGTGTCCAGGATCACTGGGGGGCGACACGTTCCAGTATGAAAAGTGCTGGCGCTGCCGCGTAAGGAGGCAGAAGAACTTATAACCCGAGAGGTGAAATGATGGGGTAACGCCCTGAAGCG
>JAISYN010000354.1 GCA_031269915.1 Synergistaceae bacterium | reverse complement strand
TGCGGCCATACGCACCCCCTCGACCCGCCTCTTGCCAACGATTTCAGTGATGGTATGCTCCAATAACAGGGGGATTCCAAAGTCGTCAAGGCACTGCACCTTGTTCCGCGTCAAGCCCGCCAGATAGGGCATGATCTCAATCACGGCCTTGACCGCCGCGCCCTCCAAAGCCATGCGTCGGGCCATGATCATGCCGATGTCTCCCGAACCCAGAATGACAACCTCGCGGCCCACCATGTAGTTCTGGATATTGATAAGCCGCTGGGCGGTTCCCGCTGTGTAGACGCCCGCAGGCCTAGTGCCCGGAACGACGATACCGGCACGGGTCCGTTCGCGGCAGCCCATGGACAGGATGATCGCCTTCGCCCCAAATTCGCAAAGGCCGTATTGGGAGCTTGCTGCCTGAATCGTATGAGTAGCAGCGTCCAGCCCAAGTACCATAGTGTTCAAGTAGACATCAATATCAGTGTCGCGTAGCTTTTCAATAAAATTATGCGCGTATTGTGGGCCGGCAAGCTCTTCACCAAAGTATTTGAGACCAAATCCGGTGTGAATGCACTGCTCCAGGATTCCGCCCAGGCGGAAATCACGTTCGAGCAACGCCACCTGTTTCGCCCCACTTTCTTTGGCTGAGATACTTGCGGCAAGTCCGGCAGGGCCACCGCCAATGACGATGACATCATACTGATAAGAGTTCATGATTCCCCCGCTCTCCCAATATTTGTTTGTTAGGGCCGGTCAAATATTCCGAACCCGGCTCATTTTTGCGGATCTGTTCGGCGGGAACATGCAGTTCCCGCGCCATTATTTCAATGACGCGCGGCAGGCAAAATCCGCCCTGGCATCTGCCCATGCCCGCCCGTAGGCGACGCTTGATCGCATCCACAGAACTTGCTCCCCTGCGAATTGCCTCAACAATTTCTGCCTCGGACACGGTTTCACATCGGCAGATGATATTCGCATAGCGGGAGTCTTCCTTGATCAGGATCTCCCGCTCTTCCGATGTTGCTCCACTGAATTTGCGGATGCTCCTGCGGATGGGATTAAAGTCCGGTTTCCGTACAAGCGTTAGCCTCTCCCGTTTCAGCAGCTCGACCGCGTAGACTGCGGCTGCTGGGGATACCGTCACACCGGCGGATGAGCCATTCGCCTCAATGTAGCCGGACACCCCCTTGACGGCGCGAATCGACAGCTCATCTGGAATGCGCTTGGGACGAAGCCCGGTAAACTGAGTGACGGAATCTCGCGAAGAGACCGCAGGGATCTTTTTCTGTAAATCGGCCAGCACTTCCGCCAGTCCCTGCCGACTGGTGGCCGTGTCGGATTTATCTTTGATATTATCTGCCGTAGGTCCCAATAACAAGTTTCCTTCCACACTCGGCGTCAACAGCTTGCCTCTGCTCAGCGCTGTTGGCACAGACGCTATGATGTGTTTCGGCTTGTACGGTAGCTTCTTATCAAGTACGAAGAACTCGCCCTTTCGGGGGTAATTCTCAAAGTCGCAGATACCGGCTGTCTGTGCCAGCGCGTCGGCGTGCAACCCTGCCGCATTTACGACAAATCTCGTTTCAATTTCACCTCGGGTTGTCACCACGGATCGGACAACGCCGTTTTCCTTGCAGATTTCCAATGCTTTGGCGCCAAGCATCAACCTGACGCCATTGTCCGCCGCATTTTCGGTATAGGCCACTACCAGGCCGAATACATCGATAATCGCCTGGCGGGGAATTACCATGGCGCCCAGGACATACTCGGAGAGACTCGGCTCCATGCGGCGCGCCTCGTCCCCCGAAATCAGCTCGACGTCATAAACGCCGTTCTTGAGCGCGATATGACGTATCTCCACCAGTGTGTCCATTTCCTCCTCAGTCAGCGCGACTTGAAGCGCGCCGATCCGCTCGAATTGGATATCCAAATCCTTAGCCAGCTTGTCAAACATGGGGCTTGCCGCAACGGCCATCTGGCTGTCCAGCGAACCCGGAACAAAATCGTAACCGCAAATGACGCTGGCGTTGTTGGCAAGGGATGCCTCTCCCCCAACATCCTCGTTGCGATCAATCAGGATTACATCTACCTGATATTTGGACAGCTCCCGCGCAACGGCGCTACCTATTACACCTGCGCCGACAACGACGACGTCCGCTTTCAGTTTGGGTATTGCAGTATTCAACGTTTCCTCCTTTTGCAACAACATTGACTTCTTTTCTCTCCACTCTCAATGAATGAAATGTCAGGGTCAGATTGCCAACAATGCTTGCACTTCCTCTTTCGGAAGCGCACATGGTTCGCCAATCAGTTTGGCGAGAATCGAAATCTTGGCGGCGTTCTCCACGGATTCCATCTTGTTCATAGCGTCAAACACCGTCTTTCCGACAGCCAATGCACCATGGTTTGCCAGCAACATGACATCACGCCCCTTGTCCAGAATCGGTTTCACGCCGATGTAGATGTTGTCAGAACCGGGACGGCCATATGGAACAACCTCAATGCATTTGTGATCCCAAAGCATTTCTGCATGAGCCTCCGAATAGAAAGATTTTGCGCAAAGTGCGTAGGCAGTGAGGCACGGGGGATGCGCATGGACAATCCCGCAGATATTGTCACGCATTTCATAGACTGCGCGGTGCATCTTCAACTCGGAGGAAGCTGGAACTATTCCACCGACCTGCTGCCCTTCCGCGTCAAAAACCGCGATCATTTCCTCGGTGAGCAAGGCCTTGTTTTTTCCTGACGGCGTTATATAGAGATAGCCGTCGCGCAAAATGGATACATTGCCCTCAAATGCATTCACCAGGTTTTTTTCGTCCAACCGTTTTGCGACCATAATAACTTCGCGCATCGCACTGATACTGACCATGACAAAAACCTCACTTTTCTCTTGTTGCTACACGACGGAGCTTCACATTCCATGCATTACTCCATCTGTAGTCCCTGATCCGCAGCTCAGGGATTTTATGTTGATTTTAAAGGCGCACCTTTAAGAAGCCTTAAGTTTGTCGATAATGATTTGAAATTATCATCAAAAAATTAGGCTGTCAATGTCCCCAATTGACAGCCTTTTTTGCTTATTCGCTGGAATCCACAAAAAATTCACACTGTCATCCAGAGGGCGTTAACGCTGCTCACCGCCGCTCCGCAATACAGACCTTAACACCTGCCTTTTGATGATAATCGACTCGTTCCCTGACCGGCATGTTCCAATCCGTTAAAATATAATCCAGGTCGCTCACGTCGCAAATCTTTACCAGTCCGATAACCGCCATTTTTGTATAGTCCGTTACAAGTATTTTTTTACTGGCAATGCTCAGCATAATTCGCGCAAGAGCGGATTCCTCAACATTAAAGTCCGTAATCCCATGCTCCAGAGACACTCCGCCGACACTGATAAAAGCAGTATCAACCCGGAAACTTGAGAGAAATTGGCTGCCGAACGACCCCGAAAGGCTGAGACCGTTTGCTCTGAGCTTTCCGCCAATCATATAGATGTTATTCGAATCATTCTTAACCGCTTCGACGCCGATTTCAATTGAATTGGTAACAATGGTCAGATTTCGCTTGGACTGTAGGGCCTTGGCAACTTCCAAGCAAGTTGTTCCGGTTCCGAGAACCAGCGTATCGCCATCGTTTACAAAACTTTCCGCCAAATGCGCAACTGCACGCTTCTCCTCAAGATTTCTTACGATGCGTTCACTGAGTTCCCGTTCCTTTGCACGAAATGTATCCCAAACAGCACCCCCATGCACTCTGCGCAAAAACTGCCGTTCCTCCAGGTATTTTAAATCTCTGCGAATCGTTTCGTTGGAAACGCAGAATTTCTGCGCCAACTTTTCTACTTTTGCATAATGCGTCTCTACCATAAACGTAATGAGTTCTTTTTGACGGTTATTCATGTCCGTAATCCCTCCGCGTTTCAAATCGCATTGTTGAGTTTTTCACTTGTATTCACAAAAAAACAACGAAAACTTTACTCATTTTTGTTATGCCAGACAGCGAAATGTATTTCGTAAATAATATAACGATAATTAATAAATCGGGTAAGAGGTCACTCATTATTCAGACGGCCGTCCTTCCCGATTTATGGAGCTTGCCTTGCGGCATATGACAAGGGACTTTAATGTCGAACTCTGATTGTTATTCTGATGTCAGAATAAAGGGCCGAGTGTGATCTGCGCACGAGCAAGACTAAGAAACCATCTGACTTTCATATTCATAGCTTAGCACTTTTATAACCTCAGCGGGGATATCAAGTCGAAATAATACAGCAAAGAGAAAGGTGATAGTCTGAAAACATGTCGATTGAAGACAAGTGCTCACTCATTCTTGAAGCTCTGCGCGTTTTAAAAAAGGTGGGGAGTTCATTTTTCAGGACGGCTTACATACGCATCCTTCACTCTTATATGTATAATTTGGTATTTTGGTAAAATTTTAATATCTTATAGCTTCTTTCCCTTCATAATATAGTAATTTTACACCATAACTGATATGCTCGCGATACCCAGTTTAAAATACTAAATATTAAAGGGGAAATGCGAGAATGGCAAGGAAAGAGTACAAAACTGTAGCTTACACAGATGTAAATGATTTCGTCTATGGATACGCCAAAAACCCGGTCAAACTGAAAAACGGAATGGTAGTCGGCGGCGGTACTATTTACCCGGAATTGAACTTCACGGTTCCAACGATGGCCCTCAACGACAACACATGGCCTACAGCAATCGGGCACTACAAGGAAATCGCGACGAAGGTGTGCGAGCGCGCGTATGAATTGGAAGTCCCGGGATTCTGTTTCGAGATAGAAACTCTTCCTGACATGACCTTCAGGCCGGAGTGGTGCATAGAAGTCTGTAAAACCATGGTCGACATATTGAGGGAGCACGAGTCTAAGCACGGCATCAAGGGATCGGTCCGCATCACTCCGAACGACAACCGAGAGGGCGATCAGGTCGAGCACATGTGGCGAGGCCCGCGCTGGGACGAGACGATGAGGGCGTTCGAGGGCAGTGCGGCGGCGGGGGCGGATTTTCTCGCCATTGAGACGATAGGCGGTAAGGAAGTTCATGATGACGCCCTGATGATGTGCGATATCAAGAAGGACGTATTCGCCTACGCGGCGCTCGCTTGTGTGGATATGGAGCATATATGGTCTGAGATAGTCAGAATAGCCGACAAGTACGGCGTGGTCCCAGCCGGTGACACGGCCTGCGGCCTTGCTAACACCGCCATGGTATTGGCCGAGAAGAATTACATCCCGCGCGTCTTCGCGGCGGTGGACCGCGTGATGTCGGGTGTCCGCAGCCTGGTAGCTATGGAAGTCGGCGCAAAGGGTCCCGACAAAGACTGCGGCTATGAGGGACCGTACGTGAAGGCCATCTCCGGCAACCCGATCTCAATGGAAGGACGTACGTCCGCGTGCGCCCATTTGACCGCCTGCGGAAATATCGCCATCTGCGTAGCGGACTTTTGGTCGAACGAGTCCGTTCAGAATATACAGCTTTTGAGCGGCATAGCGCCCGTAGCGTACTTTGAGACCTTGGCTTACGACTGCCGCCTGATGAACACGGCGACAGCGCACAGCAAGGAGGCGGCTCTGCTGCTCCGCGATCTGCACGCCGATTCCGACAGCCTTATAGATCCGCACGCGTGGATACTTCGTCCGGATGTGGTTCTCGAAATATCAAAAGGCATCGTCAAGGAGACTGGCTACTACAACCGGACCAAGAAAGCCGCCGAACTCTGCCTGGATTCGATTAAAAAAGCGTCCGACAGCGGCCGGCTCAGAATCAACGACAAAGAAAAGGATTGGCTGGGCAAGCTCATCGATCAAGTCTGCGAGTTGCCCGATACACTGGAGGAGTTGGCGGCTGAGGTCATTGACGACTGCGAAAAACTCGACCCCAAAAAGTACGACCTGGAATTTTAAAAGCGGCCAAAGATGTTTTAAAGGTGATTTATCCTCGCAGGGGCATCGATTTAATCGTTGTCCCTGCGGTTTTAATGATTCTAAAAATTTTCTGATTTTATCCCTAGTCGATCAAATTTTTAAACGATTTTTTCCTAAAATTATCTCCTCCTCCCGACAAGAAAATAAGGTGGGTAATAATAAATTGGGCGGAATGCGAGCCGTTTCTCAACTGCGACAACCGTCTGAGGAAATATGGATATGGGGGTAGCGGGATCGTGCTTGTCCCGACAAGAAGGTTCGTCGATAGCGTGGCATCCGGGCTCAATGCCCTGATCTTCTTTATTGTGGCGCTGGAATCGATAATATGGATCATGGCTGCGCTAGTGCTTGCGATAGTGTTCTCTTTGACTGTCGGTGAACGCAAAAAGGAGTTCGGCATATTGAGATCGATTGGCGCTGCGAAAACGAAACTGGCGGCGCTCGTCCTGGTTGAATCCGGCATCATAAGTTTTTATGGAGGAGTGATAGGAACTTTTTTTGCCGGCCTTACGATGCTGCCGTTTAGAATTTATATCGGCAGCGTACTCAAGATGCCATATGTACAGCCGCCCGTTGACAGGTTGGCGCTCATTTTCCTGGCAAGCCTGCTTTTATCGTTCGCCGTAGGCCCTGCCGCCTCTTTGATACCCTCGCTAAAGGCCGGCAGAAGCGACGCGTATTCCGTTATAAGATGGGGAGAGTTGTGATGTTCGAGGCCATTGGGCTGAAAAAAGAATATGAACGCGATAACATGTCTTTTTTCGCGGTGAACGATGTTTCCATCCATATAGACAAAGGGGAATTTATCTGCGTCACAGGGCGATCCGGAAGCGGAAAGAGCACCTTGTTAAACATTCTGGCCGGGATGTCGTCTCCAACGTCAGGCGAAATAGTTTTTAGGGGCAGGAAATATTCATCGCTGACAGACAAGGAGCTTTCGGCGCTGAGAGGGACCAAAATCAGCTATATTATGCAAAGGATGAGCGTGCTTTCAAATTTCACCGTCCTTCAAAACGTGACCTTGCCTCATTTTTTCAATAAATGGCATTCGAATCCAGAAGGACGGGCGCGTTTTTTACTGGAACAGGTTGAAATTCATCATCTTGCGCGGCAGTACCCTCCGAGTCTCTCAGACGGCGAGATCAGGAGGGTCTCAATAGCCAGGGCGCTCTTCAATTCGCCTGAACTGCTGATAGCTGACGAGCCTACAAGCGATCTGGATGATGAGACAACATTGGGCATCATGCGGCTTTTCGAATCGGTCGTGGATACAGGGACTTCGGTTTTGATGGTCACGCACGACTCCAGCGCCGCGTCTTTCGGCAACAGGCGTTACGTGATGAATTCAGGGGTCTTAAATGTATTGACTCAAACTTCGCACACTGAAAAAGCGGCTAGCACCTTGATAAATCAATAACCAGCGAACACAAAGAACTGCTCACGCGCATTTTTGTTCCTTTAACCTTGTTGTACGCTTATTTCCGAAATTTCTAGCGCAAGGCCATCGTCCCGATTGAGTTCATTTTAAATTGCGCCAAGACTTCTCTCATCTCTTCGGCCGACTGCGACATTTCCTCCGCCGACTGCGACACGGAATCGCCCGACGACGCTGTTTGATCGCTGAGTTTGTGCAATTCTTTCATCTTGGTCGATATCGTGTCCGTGCTATGGCTGAGTTCCTCTATGGCGCGCGT
>JAISYN010000220.1 GCA_031269915.1 Synergistaceae bacterium | reverse complement strand
AATATTTCGTTGATTATATCCATATCCTCCTGGTTCTTTTCCGCAGAAAGCAGAAGTTCGTTCAGATGTTCCAGATTGTCGCCGGCTTCGTCCAAAAAAGCCCCCAAGTATTGATTCATATCCGTATCCGCCATGCTGCCCGCCTCCCAGTCCTGATAAAAAATTATATATATCCGCCCAAAAGAGGATTATCATATTGAAAATTACCTCAAAACACGCTCGATCCCCGAGGCTATGGAATAAAGCGGAAGCACTTCGTCGGCGAGGCCGGCTCCCACGATCGCGCCGGGCATACCGAATATCACGCTCGTCTCGCGGCTCTCGGCTATAACGTACGCGCCCTTATCGCGAAGCGCCCTCGTGCCGTCAAGCCCGTCCTTGCCCATCCCTGTGAGCACCAGAACCATTACGCTGCCCCCGACGATCTCGGCGACGCTGTTGAAAAGAACGTCGGCGGACGGTCTTACGGAACGCACAGGGGGAGTTTCCGTCAATTTACAGACAATCTCCGCGCCTTTTCTGTCCAAAACCAGATGATATCCTCCGGGAGCTACGATTACCGTCCCTTTCCTGACCGGCATTCCGCTGCACCCCTCGATGACCGTCAGGCTGCTCTGTTCGTTCAAGCGCTGCGCGAACGAAGTCGTAAAACCAGGCGGCATGTGCTGCACCAGCAATACCGGCAGCGGAAAACTCGCGGACAGACTCGGTATGACCTGCTGCAACGCCATCGGCCCGCCGGTCGACGCCGCGATGACCAGCATCTCCGGCTTGTGGTAAAGGGCGTCCTTCCTCAATGGGGCGAAAGATGGCTGAGATAAATTGGCAATTTTCTGGCTGCCTTTGCGACGCACCGTCGCCATACTCGCTCCTATGACTTTCCTGCGCAATTCAGCGCCGATTTTTTCCATGTCCAGCGACATCGGACCCGAGGGTTTGGTCACGAAATCCACCGCGCCCATGTCGAGCGCCTGCATCGTCACATTAGCGCCGCTCTTGGTGAGACTGCTGACCATGACCACGGGAATGGGCTTGTACTCCATAATTTCATCCAGTACTTCGATGCCGCTCTTACCGGGCATTTCGATATCCAGTGTTATCACGTCGGGCGACAGAGACCTCGTCATATCCATCGCCTCGTTCCCATTACGGGCTTTCCCCACTATCTCCATAACAGGGTCTTCCCGCAAAATATCGCCTATGATCTTTCGCATAAAGGCCGAGTCGTCAACTATAAGAACGCGAATTTTATCAGGTTTTTTCATAATTCTTCGTGCCATATCAATTCTTGCTGTCTGATATACTCGAAAAGTTTCTTTTCCATGATCGACGGCAGAGAATCAAAAGATACGCCGACCTCCCAGAAATTTTCGGAGTATTCTATGCGCATGGCGCTTCCCGAGAGCATGTACTGTTTGCCGGACAATTCGAAAAACAGAAGGATTCTATCTCCCCGTTCGAATCTCACGCCCCGTGCGTCCTCCTTCGATATTTTGAAACGGTATCCGCCCAGGCTGACATTTATGGCGTGTGCCGGCAGCCACTTTGTGGACATAGGTTTCTTTTTTTCGTAATCGGTGTGAAAGATAGAAATATTCCACAAGCATGGAACACGCAGAAACTGTCTGCGCTGTATCCGTTTCGGGCGGTCCTGCAATACGGCCCACATTGTCGCAAGGCCGTTCTGAATTTCCACGCGCCGCACGGCCATTTCAAAGATGTACTGGGCGTTCCCATCGTCCATGATGAAGTCGAATTCCAATTCCCTGTAAACCGGAAGCAGCGCGCCGCTCATCAACGGATGAGCAAATCCGATCGTCTCAGATTTTACATCCTCGACGTACGACGCGTAATGCCCCTTGTAGATGCCCGCGTTTACCACTATTTCACCTTTCGCGCCCACCTGTAGTTTATTTGTGTAATCATTCTGCGGGATATCCGTATACTTAACCATTTTGCTTTTTTTCCCTATTGACCGCCTGCTTTATCAGGCGCAGGAGAAAAGTGTCCTTGCGCGAGTTTTTCCACGATGACCGCCCTTCGTAGATAGCTTCATATATGGTCTGCGCGATTTTTCTGAAATATGCCACGGAAGGCGACTTCGCGTCCCAGAGGAGAAGCGGTTTCCGCTTTATGACGGACTCACGGATTCCATAATCCCAAAGAATGCACCCGAAATATGGTATCTTGAAATCAAGGAACTGCTCGCTCGCCGATATTATCCGCTCGGCCACCAGGAGCGCCTCTTTTTCGTCCTTTACCATGTTCACAACGAGCCCCACCTTCAGCTCGCCTTTCGCCGCCTGTAACAATGATTTCAGCACGCTGTACGAATCTCTTATCGCCGTTGGTTCGGGGGTCGTTATTATAAGCGACAGATCCGAAGCGAGCGCAAAAGACAAAATGTTTTTATATATTCCGGCGCCCGAGTCGAGTATCAATATATCTATGTCGTCCTCCATGAAAGAGAGACGATTTATCATCCACGACTGCCTCTGTTCGTCCATATCGGCGAGATCTCGCAACCCCACGCCCCCCGGAATTATCGAAACCCGCTCGCTCACCTTGAACACTATGTCGGCAAATTCTTTCTCCCCGCGCATCACATGACCCAAATTGTACTTGGGCACGACGCCGAAGAGTATATCCACGTTCGCCAACCCGAGATCGGCGTCCAGCAGCGCCACGTTAAACTCCTCGTCAGCGAGTGCGAGCGCCAGGTTTACGGCCACATTGCTCTTGCCCACCCCGCCCTTGCCGCTCAAAACAGTGATGGACTTCACTCCTGTTATTCTGTCTCTCAGATTTACGCTTAATTTTTTATCCGAGACCAGTTCGCGGAGGGCCGTGGCCTGATCGTTCAAAATAGCCGGCATTATGACCGGATTCATGACTGTGTCAGCCTCACCGCTGCGTTATTGAACAAGAGGTCCACAAACCTGTCTCCGCGCGCCACTTCGATATCGTTCGGCACATTTTGTCCTATGGTGAAAAACGAAACAGGAAGACCAAAGTCGCGAATGACGTTCAGGATCGTACCATAACTCGAAGTCTCGTCAAGTTTGGTGAAAAGCAGGGCGGAAATGGGCACCACGCCCATGCGGTCTATCACGTTCAACATATCGCGATATTTTATGTTGGAAGCCATCACCAGGTGAACCGTATCCGGCAGAAATGAATTATACAGCGCACGAAGTTCGTCCAGCCTGCTGCTGTCATAATGACTCCTGCCGGCTGTATCCATCAGAATGAGGTCGGCGTCCCTGTGCTTTTTGAGCAAGTTCGGTATGTCCTTTGGATCCGCCAGTATCTCTATGGGGATGCCCAATATCTTTGCGTATGTGCGGAGCTGCTCCACAGCGGCAATTCTATAGGTATCGGCAGTCATGAGGACGACCCTGCGGTTCCCCCATAGCGACTGGCTCGCCGCGATTTTGGCTATGGTCGTCGTTTTTCCGACACCCGTTGGGCCGGCAAAAAGAATTTTTCTGCCGCCGAGGGCGCTCGACGGTTCTGTGCCAAGTGTGTTTACAACGGCCGGAAGCCAGCTTTGGAAAGGAACATGAGGCTCGCTCCTTGCAAATTCAGCGACTATATCCGCGGCTATGCTCCTGTCCACGTCGGCGTCCACAAGTTTTTTAACATCGTCGCCCTCAAATGCCGACTCCTGAGAGGCTGAAGCGCCGGAGCCATTTTCCAGACGCGAGAGCACGCGCCCCAGTATTTCTTTTATCTCATCGACATCCCGCGCTATCGGAATCTCCGGCGACGGAGCGGCTTTATTGCTTTCGTACGCCTGTACGGCAGCCGCGGCTTGTGAAAACGCCGACGCCACGCCCTGTGTTTGCGCGCGGGCCTCGGGCGCGGGCGGCACTGCGCCGCCTACCGCTTTGCGGACCTCCAAGATGTGCTGGAAGGCGACCATCCTGTCCCGGGATTCTTTTTTTGCGTCCTCTTGATCGGGAACCAGTATGCCGGCCGTAACCCAGAGAGCGTCGCGCCTGAAAAGCCCCAATACGCCCCCGAGCTTGACAGGCCTGCTGGATAATATTACAGCTTCACGCCCAAGCCTGTCGCGCGCGACCTGAATCGCTTCGGCGTCACTTTGAGCTTCATATTCTATCTGCTGCGCGATTTTCAATTATTCCACCGTCCCCAAGGATTTCAACTGCGAGCCCTGAGCAATTTCATTATAGGATATAACGAAAAGTTGAGGAAGTGTCCCTTCTACTATTTTTCGCACGACGAACCTCACATCAGGGTGCGCCAGAATTATCGGAGTGAGACCGGCCATAGCCATCTGTTCCGCGGCCGCGGACGCGGATTTTATGGTCTGTTGAATTTCGGCGGGAGAGAGGCCGAGCTGCCAGCCCTGATTAAGGTCTCCCTGCATGGAATCCTTTATCCTCTGCTCCAGCCGGGGAGAAAGCGCGAATACAGACAGCACTCCGTTTTCGTCCTGAAGCCTCAATGTTATGGTACGCGACAGCGATTCGCGAACGCGTTCCGTAAGAAAGTCGACGCCTTTGGCAAATCGCCCGAAGTCCGACAGAGTTTCGAATATAGTCACCAGATCGCGAATCGGCACTTGCTCGCGAATCAAGTTCTGAAGAACTTTCTGGACATCTCCGAGGCCGAGCGCGTTTGTGAGTTCTCCCGCCACGGCCGGGTTGTTTTCCTTGACGAGGTCTATAAGTTTCTGCACCTCCTGACGAGTAAGAAGATCCGCGCCGTAGCGCTTTATCACCTCGGACAGGTGCGTAGCCAAAACCGACGGGCAGTCAACCACAGTATACCCCATAGCTTCGGCCTGATCGCGCACCTCCGGAGATATCCAAACGGCGGGAAGCCCGAACGAGGGTTCCGTGGTCGGTATACCGACGAGAGCGTCGTCGTTCTGATCGACGCTCATACTGAGGTAGTGATCGGGCAGCAGTTCGCCCCTGCCGATTTCCGCACCTTTCATTCGTATCACATACTCCGTGGGTTTCAGTTGTATGTTGTCCCGTATCCTTATGGGAGGCACCACCAGGCCCAGATCCATCGCCATCTGACGACGTATTGTGCCTATCCTGTCGAGCATGTCTCCGCCCTGCCCCGGATCCACCATCGAGATGAGGGCGTAACCGATTTCGACCTCCATCGGGTCCACGGTCAAAAGCTGCATCACGTTCTCGGGGCTGCTCGGCGCGGGCGCTCCCGGACCGGAAGAGGCAGACGGAGCTGTAGTCCCGGGAGTGCGCCCGCGGCCTCTGTCCGTTTCCCCGCGCTGCATTTCGCCCTCCCTGTAGAGGACGCGGGCCAGCACCGCCATTAAAACGCCCAGCGCGGCAAAGGGTACGGTCGGCATACCGGGCACCACCGCGAGGGCAAAAAGCGTGCCTGCGGCAATGAAAAGCGGTCTGTGGTTTGTGGCAAGAGACGATATTATGTCCATCCCGAGATCATTTTCCCCCGCCGATCGGGTCACTATAATACCGGTCGCTGTCGAAAAGAGCAGGGCCGGCACCTGCGAGACAAGCCCGTCGCCAACAGTCAGCAAGCGGTATGCCTGAGCCGCCGTTCCGACTTCCATGCCTCTTTGCAGGACTCCGATGGCGAGCCCTCCGGCTATGTTGATAATCGTTATTATGAGCCCGGCTATGGCGTCGCCTTTGACGAATTTTGAAGCTCCGTCCATCGCTCCGTAAAAATCGGCCTCGCGCTGAATATTGGACCTTCTGAGGCGAGCCTCGTTCTCGTCTATGATCCCGGCGTTGAGGTCAGCGTCTATAGCCATCTGCTTGCCCGGCATGGCGTCGAGCGTAAATCGCGCGGCGACCTCCGCCACGCGTTCGGAACCTTTTGTGATGACCATGAACTGTATGATTACGAGTATGAGAAATATGACGCCGCCCACGACGTAATTGCCCCCGACGACGAAGTTGCCGAAAGCTCCTATGACTTCGCCCGCGTAACCGTTCAGCAATATCTGCCTCGTCGTGGAAATGTTCAACGAAAGCCTGAAGAGAGTGGCTATCAGGATTATGCTGGGGAAAGCGGCGATTTCGAGCGCATTGTTCACGTAGAAAGTGGTGAGCAGCATGACCACCCCGGAGGCTATATTGGCGGCAAGCAGTATATCCAGCATTCCGGTGGGCACAGGAATTATCATCATCACCACGATGGCGACCAATAATATCGCGAGCCCGACGTCAGCGTATTTCGTCACACTGTTTCCAACCGGCATTGCCGTATCCGCCATTACTCACACTCCCGGGAAAAATTTTGTTCCTCCGCAGACCGCGCTATCAGCCCTATTTTATCACTCTATCGGGTATTATCAGGATATAAAAGGCAATATTTCGTAAAATATCGCATTATTTCGTCAAGCGGATTTTTTCAACCTGTACACGAAAGCGAGAACCTCGGCGACCGCCCGGTAGAGATCCTCCGGTATGGCCTCGCCGATTTCCACCTGATCCATCAGAGCGCGCGCCAGCGGTTTGTTCTCCACAATGGGTATATCGTGTTCCGCGGCTATGTCGCGTATTTTCCGAGCCACAAAATCCTCGCCTTTGGCGACGACGATGGGCGCGCTCATGCTTTTCTGATCGTACTGAATGGCGACCGCTATATGCGACGGGTTCGTCACTATGACGTCGGCCTTGGGAACATCGGCCATCATTCGGCGGGACGCGAGTTCCCTCTGTTTCTGGCGAATCCGCCTCTTTATCTGCGGATCGCCCTCCATCTGTCTGTATTCCTCTTTTATCTCCTGCTTGCTCATTTTTATCGATTTATCGAATTCCCACCGCTGATACATGTAATCGGCGACGCCCAGCAAAAAAAGTATGACGGCCATCCGAATGGACAGATCCCATATCTTGCCGATTATCACCCCGCTTCCCCTGCCGAGCGGATACATCATTACCGACATCATCAGATCGCGTTCGTTGCGCATTATCCAGAAAAGCATTCCGAGCAATACCAGCGCTTTCAAAATGCCCTTCAGCATTTCGACTATGGTCCGCATGGAGATAATCTTTTTCAGCCCCGACACTGGGTTGAATCTGTCAATATTGAAAGATAACGGCTTTGCCGTCACGACAAAACCCACCTGATAGACGAGAACCACAACGGCAAACAGCGCGCACAGCAAACCCGCGGGGAGCCACCCGACGGCGAACGCCCTGCCCCCGTCGATAACGGGATTTACCCACCACTTATCGTCCTGCATGAGAGGGGAAGAGAGATGCCATGCGACGTTTCTGAACATTCCGAGCAGACTTTCCCATACGGTCATACCAAGGATATATATGACGAGAAGCCCCGTTATTATGACCACGGACGCCGAGAGGTCCTGACTTTTGGCGACCCTCCCCTCTTCCCTGGTTTTATGCCTCTTTCGCGGAGTCGCCGGTTCGGTCCGCTCTTCCGCGAAAAATTGTATATCGAAGAAAAAGCCGGGTTTCATCGCAGGAAAAGTACGCTTTCAAGCGCCAGAGAGACGGCGTTTTCTATCTCGCCGTGAAATATGTCCACGATGCCGGGAAATATGGTCAGCAGCACGAAGAGCCCAACGGATATCTTGAGCGGAATGCCAAGGGCGAAAACGTTCATCTGGGGAACGGTTCTCGCGACAAAACCCAGCCCCACATCCGACAGTACGACGGCGCCGAACACCGGAAGGCTTATTTTCATGGCGAGGACGAATATACGCTGCATCCAGTCGACAAAAGGTATGGAGTCTGAGGACTCCCACAGAGACACTCCGACCGGCATGAGCCGCATGCTCTCGGCGAGTGCCCTTATGAGAAGGATATGCCCGTCCCAGTGAAGATAAAACCAGATGGCGAGCATGTACGTCATCTGAGCTGTTACGGACGTCTGAGCCTCCGACATCGGGTCGAATATGTTCATCATATTGAGACCCATAAACGTGCCGTCCATGAAACCGGAAAGTTGGAGCGCGTACAGCGGTATTCCAGAGACGAATCCAATCGCCGCCCCTATCAGAAATTCGCGGGCTGCCATGATTAACAGAAAAGACAGACTGCCGAGCGCCTCTGTCACGATGGAGGCGTCCGAGACAGGAGCCACTGCTATCGAGAGCATTACCGCGAGCCAAAATTTGACGGGGTTGGGAAGCGACGGAAGCATAAAAACGGAGGCGGAGAGAATCAACGCCAATATCCTGACGCTTATCATGAAATGCAGAAGGACCAGATTGACATAGGCGCCGTCGGTCAGAAAAGGCGGCATCTCGAGCACGCCCTCATCCGACGTACCTGTGCATGTTGGTAAAAAGGTTTATGGCGAGCCCGCCGACTATTCGGAACATCCACGGCCCGAATATGAGAAGCGAAACTATGACGGCAAGCATTTTTGGTATAAAAGCCAGCGTCTGCTCCTGGATGGACGTGGCCGTTTGGAGTATACCGGTTATCAGACCGACGCACATCGCCACGAGCAGTATGGGCATGGACGCCAGGATGATGGCCCACATGGCATTTACGAAAGCGTCTCCTATAGTGAGAGTCTCCATGACCCACCCCGCTACATGTTAAAACTCGTTACAAGGCTCGCTATGACAAGGTTCCAACCATCCGCCATGACAAAAAGCAGTATTTTGAACGGCAGCGAGATCATCGACGGAGGCAGCATCATCATACCCATGCTCATCAGTATACACGCCACAATCATATCTATAACGATGAAGGGAATGTATATCACCACTCCCATCTGAAAAGCCGTTTTCAGTTCACTCAAAACATACGCCGGTATGAGGACCATCGTCCTCACATCGTCCTGATTATCGGGCTGAGTATCCCCGGAGAGGCGTACCATAAGCGATAGCTCCTTCTCTCTCGTCTGCGCCAGCATGAATCTGCGAATCGGGGCGACTGCCCGCTCAAACGCGTCAGATGCAGACAGTTCCTCCTGCACGTAGGGCGCGAGAGCATTTTCGTAGATGTCAGTCCAAACCGGAGTCATCGTAAATATGGTGAGAAAGAGGGCAAGCGACGAGATAACCTGATTTGGAGGGGATTGCTGCAAGCCCATCGCGCTTCTCACAAACCCCATTACCACGAGTATCCTGGTAAAGCTCGTCACCATCAGGAGTATCGCCGGAGCCATACTCAACACCGTTATCAGGGCCACAATCTGCAGTGTAAGCACCACATCCTGCGGCCCGTCCGCCGTGCCTATCGCCAAATTCAGCGCTGGAATCGGCAAATCAGGCATATTCGGCAAGGCCGCCGCCCATACGGGCGACGGCTCCAAAAAAAATACCGCGGCGGCAAAAACGATTGCGGCGCAGCGAAACCGCTCACATGTGAAAAATTTCATTTTAAAAACGCCGCCTCCTCAAGGTTCCCTCTCATGCGGAGAGGCGGCGGAAACAAAGCCCGAAGCCGCTTCGTAATTTTCCCATTCTTCCAGGCTCCAGCGCCCCAGGACGGCGGAGGAGTTCCGGCCGACCCAAAAAGCAATCACGTCCGGTCCTGTTTTGACAATATACACCGCGTCGCGGCCGAGGTTCAAAGCGCTTATCACCCGTATATGCCCGCGGGAGACGGAACCCAGGCGCCCAGGCAGATATTTTACCGCGAGATAACCGATGGCCCCCATTATCAGAAGGGCGAGGATCATCCTCGTGACATAACCTGAAAAAGCGTCGTCGAAACCGGCCGGAGCTGCGCGGGCAGTCTCCGTTAAGGTTAAAAAAAAGAGCGTCAAGGCCGCCAGCGGCAAAAGCCTTAACGCACTATAGCGCGTTTCTCGCTCCGATCCTATCATGCGCCGAGCGGTTTAAACACGTCAGGACAGGGCTTTCCCCAATGCCTCCAAAACCCTGTCCGGCTGGAACGGCTTCACTATAAAATCGGCGGCGCCGGACCTTATGGCTTCGATAACCATGGCCTGCTGTCCCATAGCGCTTACCATCACGACTTTCGCCGCGGGATCCGCCGCTTTTATTTCCTTGACGGCGGCTATTCCGTCCATCTCGGGCATCGTGATATCCATAGTGACGACGTCCGGCTTCAGTTCGTTGTACATCTGCACCGCGATCTTTCCGTTATCGGCCTCCCCTACCACCTCAAAACCGTTTTTGGCCAATATGTCGCGGAGCATCATTCTCATAAAAGCCGCATCATCTACAATCAGAACCCTCGTCCCCATGCCGCTGTACCCTCCTTAGACACAACAGATATTCAGGCGTGATACGTCATACTCCCATGGAGCGTATTCTTTCCGCCCTGCTGACAATATCGGTAACGCGTACGCCAAAACTTTCGTCAATGACGACGACTTCCCCCCGCGCTATGAGTTTGCCGTTTACCAGAACATCTACAGGCTCGCCGGCCATCTTGTTCAATTCTACCACTGAACCCGGCCCTAACGCCAGTACCTCGCCGATAGTTTTTCTAGTTCTTCCTAATTCTACAGTAATACGTACAGGAATGTCGACTATCAGATCGAGATTCCCGACAGAACCCGTAAAATCTGAACCTTCGAGCTGCGTGAATTCAACCGGCTTCACATCGACAGGCGGACTCTGAGGCCGCGGGGGAAAGGAAACCTGCCCGGGCGGAGCGGAAGGAACGGCGCCGGAAGGCTGAGGACGCGGCTGCGGGGCAGCCGGAGATTTTGGAGGAGCGGCGCCGACGGGTTCTTCTTTGGGAGCGGTGACCTCCCTTATTTTCGAGGCGAGATTAACCGCGCTGGATACCGGGAAAGCTATATCCAGAGTAAACGGATCCACGCCGTCCACGTTCAGATTTATCCTGCCAACCCATATCGGGGCGTCGCCGCTCAGGTCGGAGAACGGCAGCCAGGCCGCCGCGTCTTCCAGGTTAGCGGCCGATGAGTCCGCCGAAAGACGGACGCCACCCAGGAGCCCGCTGAGATTCGTCAGGGCCGAACCTATCAACTGGCTCAGCCCCTCCTGCGCCGCCGAAAGATAGAGATCGTTCGCCTCCGTCGGAAGTTCCTTGGCATCCCCGCCCATCATCAGATCCGCCAGAACAAGCGTGCCGCGCTCGCCGGCGAGCAGCCTGGCTGGAGCTCCGTCGAGCCCGTTCAGAAGCATAGTGTAAGTGAATACTTTGTCGCCGTCTATCTTCGAGGCCATCTCGCTCTGGGGTATTTCGAAGTATTCCGAGCCGTCGGCCGACACGTCGCGCCCGGCGAGCATACCTATAACGTTGCCGGCGGCCGTCGCCACTATGCCGGACACTTCGGCGAGCACAGCCATATCATCGCGCGACAGCCCGCCTTTTTTTTCGCCGGGGCTGCCCGAAAGAAGAGCGTCTATTTCATCCTGATTGAGAAACTCGTCGACCATCTTTTACTCCTCCTCTACGGGAATTTCTTCCCCCAGCGCTTCTGTTATCTCCGCTGCGTAATTCTTTTTGACGAGTCCGGGCGTGCAGCGGAACTTGACCTTATTGCCGATTCTTAAGCCCAGGTCGTCCTTTGCCGTCCCGTCCAGCCTTATAACGTCGCCCTTTTGCATCTGGATGACGTCGCCGAGGTTCACCACCGAGTGCCCCAATTCAAGCGCAATCGGTACGGAGACTTCCTGCAGACGCGCGGCCAGTATGTCCTGAACGCCCTCCGTGCCCTTGCGGCCGGTAGACGAGAACCATTGCTGAGAGCTGAGTTTGTCTATCAACGGCTCTATCACGAAATAAGGTATACAGAAGTTCATAATGCCCTGAACTTCAGCTATCTGGATCTTCATCGTGACGAGCAGTACCATGTCCGTACCTGGGCAGACCTGCACGAAAAACGGATTGCTCTCCATGGCCTCGAAGCGATAGCGGATGTCGACCACCGTACTCCAGCTTTCCTCCAAATGTTCCAATATTTTCATCATGACCCGCTCCACCACCGTGCGTTCTATGTCTGTCATGTCGCGCGGTTTGCGCAGAGGCTCGCCAATGCCTCCGAGGAGCCTGTCTATTATAGCGAATGTAAGCTGGTTATTTATTTCGAGTATCGCGTTTCCGCTAAGAGGGTACATCTCCAGTATTCCTATGACAGTCGGCTGAACGAGAGAGTGGATGAATTCGTCGTAGGCGAGCTGATCGACCGCCACCACCTCCACGGACACCATCGAACGGACCATCGTCGAAAGCGACGTGGTGAGCGATCGGCAGAAAGACTCGTGGATCATCTGTATCGCGCGGAGCTGATCTTTGCTGAACTTGTCGGGGCGGCGGAAGTCATAGAGCTTCAGCGGCTTTTCTTCGGCCGCCTGCATCTTCGATATGTCGTCCCCTCCGCTGTTGATGGACGCCAACAGGGAATCTATTTCGTTTTGGCTCATTACCTCCGGCGGCACCATGACTTATCCCCCTGCTATCCAGAATCGCGCTACTGAGTCAAAAACTCGTCGAAAAGAACCCTCTTCACCGCGGGCTTGTCGTCGATCCTCGGGAGTATCGAGTTGAGACGAGCCTTCAGATCATGTTTCAGTTTTTCCATGCCCTCGGCATAACGCACATTGTCATATCGCTGATCCTTGAGCGTTTTCAAAATCTCGTCCTTCATTATCACGATCCACCCCGTGTCGACAATCCGCATCGAGACGTTGGCGCTCTCCAACTCCAAGGTCACCTTGACGACGACGCGGTGAAGCTCGGGGTCGGCCATCGTGCTGGTGAACTGGCCAAGTTCGAGCATCGGGCCCGGATCGGGAATCTGAATCTCCTTAGTAGTTTCGGGCGGCGCGGAAAAATACTTTAGTCCAGCGTACAAACCGCCGCCAATTCCGACAACCAGTACCAGAATAACCACGCCAACCATCATGAGCGTTCTTTTAGCCAATGCCATAAAACCATCTCCCCGTCAAAACTAGCGCACAGGATGCACTGACAGTATCACTATATCCACGCGCCTGTTCAGCCTCATGTTCGCTTCAGAGTTGTTCGGCACGAGCGGCGCGGAGGCCCCCATTCCAACGGCGCGGAGACGGTCCTGCGACACTTTCAGCGATTCGTTGAGATACGCCGTCACCCTGGAAGCCCTCGCGGACGACAAACCCCAGTTGTCGACGTAAATGCTTCTCACAGGTATCCCCGAGTCCGTGTGCCCTTCCACCGATATCTGATTCGGCAGTCTGTTGAGCACGGCGCCGATCTTGTAAAGTACGCGCAACGCCTCCGGATGCAGTTTTGCCGACCCCTCGTCGAACAGCATCTGCTCGGACATGGATATTACCACGCCTCTTTCGTTGAGGGAAACGGTCACCCCTTCGTTCCGCACTTCGTCTCTCAGTTCGCTCTGCGCGAGCGCCAGAACCTCTTTGGAGTTATAGCTCTGATCCGAATCGGTCGGGCGCGGCGCGTCCCCCGGCCCCTCTCCCAACGATCCGGCGTCGAGCGACGGGCTGCTTGACTGGGTCATGCCTCCGGGCTGAATATTGAAGGCGTTCTGCAGCGATACCGACAGAGCTTCAAATTTTTTCGCGTCGATGTTCGAAAACGAGTACAGCAGAACAAAAAAACAGAGAAGCAGCGTCACCATGTCGCCGTAGGTCGCCAGCCACGCGGGCGCTCCCCCGCCGCCGCCTTCGGATTTTTTCCTGCGAGCCATCGGCCGGGCCTACCTTTCTTCCTTGCCCTCGTCGAGCGTCTTGCGCATCTTGGGAGGCAGGAAGACCTTCAGTTTCTCCTCGACTATACGGGGGTTTTCTCCGGCCTGTATCGACAGTATGCCTTCCACCATCAGCTCGCGGCACAAAATTTCGCGGCTGGAATTCTGGACGAGTTTTTTACCCATGGGAATGGCGAACATGTTCGCCATTAGGGAGCCGTAAAATGTGGTGACAAGAGCGACCGCCATGCCGGGGCCCAGCGCGTCCGGATCGCTCAAATTTCCGAGCATCTGTATGAGCCCTATCAGCGTCCCCAGCATTCCGTAGGCCGGGCCGAGTTCGGCTATGGAATCCAGATATCCCTTGTTCGACGAATGGCGTTCCTCCAAAAGGCCTATCTCCGTGTCCAGTATGGATTTCACCAATTCAGGGTCCGTGCCGTCGACCACGAGCTGGATCGACTTGCGCATAAACTCGTCGTCGAGCTGCCCCGCGTCCTCCTCGAGGGCGAGAAGCCCCTCTCGGCGGGCCTTTTCGGCAAAGCTCACGAGAGTCTGTATAAGGCCTATCATATCAATCTGTTCGCTGGCGAAGACATGCTTCAATATCTGAATAAGATTTTTCGACCTTTCCAGCGGGTTCGCCACCATAGTTGCCCCAAGAGTGCCGCCAAGAACTATGAGAACCGATGGGACATCCCAGAACGCCATTACGTCGCCGCCCAGCATCATGCCCCAGACGACGACTATTACGGATAATGACAGACCCACTATCGATGCAAGATCCACTGTCCGCTCACCTCGTTTATTACGTCATCCGCGATTTACGCCGATGGAAAACCGGAGGAATTTCTCCTGAATAACTCAATCCGTGAGATTATCTCCGCCACGCCCTCCCTGACGACGTATTTATGCCCGTTCAAGAGCGTGACGATCGTGTCGGGAGTCTCCTCCGCGGTTTCTATCTGATCCGAATTAAGCGCGAATTTCTCCCCTTTCAGTCTGGTCAATTCTATCATAGGTAATACGCTCCCCGCGCGGTTATGATTATATAACATACTCAGGCCGGACGGCAGAGCCGCCCGGCGATGTTATCCGCTAACGCTTCATGTTGATGAGTTCCTCAAGCACCTGATCCGAGGTCGTGACCACCCTCGTGTTCGCCTGGAATCCTCTCTGCGCCCTTATCAGGCTGACGAATTCCTCCGAGAGGTCGACGTTCGACATCTCTATGGTGTTTCCCTGGACGCTGCCCGCGCCGTTCGTCTGCGGAGCGCCCACCTGCGCTATGCCGGAGTTGATGGTCTCGGCGAAGCATGTCTCGCCCACCTTCGAAAGTCCCTGCGGATTCGCGAACATTGCGAGCGCGATCTGCGCGATAGCGAGGTTGCGTCCGTTGCTGTACGCGCCCGTGATAATTCCGTCTCCGCCGATAGTCCAGTCGTTCAGAACGCCCATAGCGTAACCGTCCTGGGCACTCAGTTTGGTCGTCGATTCCGATCCGTAGTTCGTCACGCCGTCTATGGGATCGCTCGTCAGGCCGAGGGTTTTCGCGTAATCGCTGCCGAGGAAATCGAGCGTTATCATGTTCGATGAGTATGTTATGGGCGAGACGTTGTTATTCACCGATCCCTGCGCTCCGGCCGTGTTGAAATCGGCCACGACCAACCCTGTGGGGAGACTGTCGTGCACGGAGGCGTTATAGTCGGGCGAGTTCTTGTCTATTACCTTTTCGACCACTTCCCATGTGGCGTACTGCGGGGCCAAAGGCGCGTTCGTCCCGTTCGGGTCCGGAATCGGCGGCTCCGGAGTATAGGTATACGTCCTCTTGAGCAGACCGTCGTCGCCGAACACCAGCGTCCCCGCGCCCTGCCCGTACTGCGGCAGAACATTTCCGTCGGAATCGGTGTAATACGCGTACCAGTCCCATTCCGACTCCGCTCCGACCGGAGGCGTGGCGGTCGGGTCCGCCGGGCGGTCCATCACCTTGCGGAACGCGACATTCATCGTATACGGGTTGCCGCGCGAGTCGTAGACGGTGAATTTGTCCTCCCAGTCGCTCGACTTTATCATACTCTCCCCGAAAGCGGTTATCGTAGCCTGCGTCGTCGTAGAGTTGGACGACGGAGAAAGCCCATAATTGTCGTTTATGCTTTTCCACTCTTTGAGCGTTGCGTTGAACACGAACACGTTCTTGTTACCGACCGACGAATCCATGACGCTTGAAACCGCTGCCGGCACTCCGGTCGAGTCGAGGACATCAATATTGTTCGGGCCGGCTGCGATACTAACGGAATAAGCGGTGTTCGCGCTCATCTTCTCCGGGGTCGCCGGGGTAAGCCAGCCCGTTGCCGTGGAATTGGCGGTATATATTCTCCCCGTTGCCGTATCTAAAAACGTCTCCCCCGCTCTGTTTGGAGTCCTGCCCGGATTGGTCGAGCCGGAGGGCAGCGCCCTCGAGTCGTCCACGATCACGCGGGACGAGACTGTGACGCCCGACGTTTGGCCGTCTGAATAAACGGAGCCGAACACTCCGGCGCCGATAGTGCCGGCGTTCACCCCATAATAATACGTATCATCCTGTTTTGCAGTCGGGTTGACCCACTCCGAGACGGGAGAAAAAGTTTTTATCTCTTTGGTCGCGGTGTTGAAAAATTTCTCGCCGTTCACGCCGGACGCGGGCTCCGTGTTGCCGACATTTGAAACGCCGGTGGAGGTAGTCACCCATGTATTACCGCTGTATGTGTATATCTTCTTGTCGTCCATACTGAAGTATTTGCTATTGATCGCGGCGTTCACTGGAAGATCCGCGCTCGTATTAACCTCGTCGGTGACGGTTTCGACGACGCTCCATTCGCCTCTGGCCGAATACGTATGAATATCGCCGTCGTCGGTACCGTAATACTTGAAGCCCGGCGTGGACGTGGCGGGCCTGTCCGCGGCAAGGCCATAAGCGTCGACAGTGTCGACTACATTCCACGCGGAGCCATCCCATTCGTAAATATCATATTTCCCGGAGATGTTCGCGGTGGTATTAAAATATCTGGTCCCCATCACGACATTTGGGGGAAGGCTACTTCCGCTGCCCACGATCGTCTGAGGAATCCAAATTGTCCCATCGTAACGATACAAACCCATAGAGCCGATATCAGTTACGTAAAACAAATCTCCCGCGACAGCGGTTGATGACTGCATTTGCGCATTTGTGCCGTAATTGGTTACGCCATCGGGATCCCAAGTTTGCGTACCGGAATTATACTCGTACAAATACGCCTGAGTTCCACTGTACAGCACAAACAAATCACCATTGAGATAATTGATCTGCGGGGGCGACGGAAAACTGCCATCGCACCCTCCAGGATTTTTGTTCCATTGCGGCACGATCTTATATTCATAAATCGTATTGTCGTTAGTGTTGTAAATCTGATAACCGTCGCTCGGGTTCGACGGCAGCGACGGCCCATAACCGTGTACTATCACCTGATGCTGCCAAGCGCCGCTGTCCCAAGTGTAAATATTCTGATCAGTAGTGTTG
>JAISYN010000215.1 GCA_031269915.1 Synergistaceae bacterium | reverse complement strand
TCGCGACGGGCACGGGCGCGGCGAATCTCAACTGGACGCGGTTTCCCCCATCTGTGTACAAAGCCGGAACCATTCGCTTCGACGGGTCATCGAACGCGTCGTTCATCGCTTCGATTGAGTCTTCGTCCGAGGCGGCCATGAGAATGTCATAATCCGCGATTCTCCTTCTGGCGACGTAACATAAATCGGAGCTGACAGCGCCGCTTTCAATCCTCAATTTCCAGACATTCGGGCCATCATGGGCTTCGCCCGTCAATTCGTCCAGCCTGTACCCTTGAGGTTCATTCATACCGGCCGCGAATGCGTCGAATTTTTCGCGGCGCATCACAAACGAAGCGTATGCCTCGGCGCGGTCTCCCGACGTTACGCATACAGCCATGCCCTCTGATGAATCCACCGCGCCCGCCAGAAACCTGAAAAAGCCGGCCGCTTCGCCGATATCTCCCGAAGAGGAGCGGGCCGCGCGGCGCGCGCCGGCCGGATATATTTCGAAAGCTGATTCCGACAGCCACGACAGGAAGGACGAAATCGTTTTTACGTCGGAAGCGCTCATATAAAAATACGCGGGTTCAAGAAGCGCCGGCAGAAAATCCGCCGGCGATATATTCTCCGGTCTGACGGGAGGCTGAGATACGGCGGGAGGCTGCGCTGCGGATGGCAAGCCGGCGTTTTGCGGCGCGTGAAACAACCCTCGCGCGAAAAAAACCGCGATTATTATCGACAAAACCAAAACTGCCGCCGCCAAAAATTTTTCTCTCAATATGCCGCCCCCAGCCCGATTCTATGGAGATGCCGGATATATTGTATATTTAATATGAAAATTCAGAGATTTTTAAAATCATTTTTCCGTGATATTCGTGGCGTCCTTATCGTCATTCGGTACCCGCCATATCTTTCTGACTCGATTTCAGCTTCAAGCCCCTCGCATTGGCTCAATTTTTTTCTTATGCAGTAGATTTTCTGTCTTACGGCGCGTAAATCGTCCATCGGCTCCATTGTCCAAACAACCTTGTAAATTTCATCCGCATGTATGTAGCGATTCATGTTTTGAGCAAGCAGCTTCAGTATAGCGAACTCTTTTGGCGTCAGAAGGAGATCCTTACCGCCGAAGAACGCGCGTCTGGATTCCGTATTCAGCTTCAAATTTCCGAGGTCAAGTTCTTCAGGCGATTTGCGCGCATATCTTCTCAACAAGGCTTCGATCCGCGCCTCCAGCACATTAAAATCGAACGGCTTCGGCAGGTAATCGTCTCCGCCCGCCCGCAGGCCCGCCACGATGTCGTCGTCTTTCCCCAGCGCGGTCAGGAATAACACAGGGACGTCCGCCGCGGCGCGAATCTCGCGGCACAGGTCGAGCCCGCTGCCGTCGGGCAGTATTATGTCCAGCACGATCAGATCTGGGCGATGCGAGTCGAAAGAGACGAGCGAAGAGAAAAACCCGCGCGCGCTTTTGGCGTCGGGTGCGCTCAGAACCCCATATCCGCGCATCGTCAGCCACTGCTTCATCGTATCCAGAATATCCCTGTTGTCGTCAACAAGCAAAATAGTTCCCTTGCCGCTCAAGGTTTCTACCCCCTTTGGACGGGGAGCGTGAAGTACACGGCGGTTCCAACGCCGGGTGAACTCTCCATCCAGATACGGCCGCTGTGGTTTGTCACTATATCCCTGCAAATCGAGAGCCCGATGCCGTTTACCTCACCGTCCCGCGCGCGCAGCGGTTTCCGCTCGAAGACTCCGGGCAGGGCCTCCGGCGGTACGCCTTCGCCGTTGTCGGAGACAGACGCCGTTACGGTCTCTCCGTCGCGGACGATCGAAACGGTTATTTCTCCGTTGCTTGTGTGCTCGTCGGCGTTAGCGATCAGGTTTATGAGTACCTGTGACAGTCCGTCCGCGTTTCCCTGAATATGAGGAATGTCATCGGGGATATCGGATACGAGGCGGTTTTCGCTGCGCTCAGCCAAAATTTTATATGCCGCGGTAATCTCCCGAAACAGACAGGCCAGGTCCACGTCGCCCATTTCGTCGAAGGAGCCGCTGGCGATCTCCAGCGAGGTCATCGCGTCCGACATACGGGCAAGCCGGGCTGCTTCATCCTTCACCTTGTCCAGCATTTCGCATATCTCTGAAAAATCCCCGTCATGTTTGAGCAGCGAGGCGACAAACTGCACCTTGGCGGATATCACGGTGAGGGGCGTCTTCATCTCGTGGCTGAACCTCGTCATAAATCGCCCCTTGGCGATATTGGATTCACGAGCGCTCTCGGCCTTCCGGCGATAACTTGCGATACATAAAAACCCAAAGGCGAATACGGCGGCGATGAGCGCAAGCTCCAGAACCCAAAGAGCGCGCGCCCTCTCCCGCGCCGCCAATATTTCTTCATCGTTGATGTCCGCCCCGCAAACCGCCGCGACATTGCCGTCCTTGTCAAACAGGGGCGCGTAAGCCGACAGAAGCCCTTTCCAGTTCACCATATAATTACCGAGGCCGGAGAATCCCGCGCGGCCTTCGAGAGCGGGCGCAAGGCCAGGCGCGAGAGCGGCGTCGGTAGGGGGTGTATCCAGGCCGACGCGCGTCGACTCGTCGAAATCGTTGTCGACGATGTACTGCAACATGCCGTTCTCGACACGCAAGTAATAGACGTACAGCACGTCAGCGTCCGCGGAGAAATCGCGCAGCTTTTCGCGAAGCGCCAGGTACTCCGGAAAATTCATGTCGCCGGCCTCGTGGAACCGATCGAGTTCCTCGGCAGTGACGAGCGATGCCCCCCTTTTGCTGACCTCTATGAGCCTGCCCCTGATGTTGTACTCCATCTCTCCCGTCAAATAGCCGACGAATAAACGCGTGCAGAGGGATACAAAGAGAACCGTGACGCCCGATATCATGAACATGCCTCTTATAGTGCGGAAGGAGACCACATGTTGCATCTTTATGAGGAAATTTTTCGCAATTCTCAGCTTGGCTATATTGTCGTCGATTATCTTTCTGTCTCTTTCCATGCGTCCCGCCTCTTTTTTCAGATTTAAAACATCGCGGCATAACCAGAGTGCGACGCCTCGAAATCTTCAGTCATTCCTCGAAAAGACCCATAAAAAGCGAATTTGCGGCAAATTCATTAGTATCTTGCTGAAAACGCGACAATTTGTCTAAATGTCGCGTTTTATATGAAGCGCGATAAGCGTCAATATCATTTCTCCTGATCGACTTAGATCAGAAAACAGGAGGCGGGAGAGATGGAAGTCGAACCAATACGCAATCTTGAAAAAATAGCCGAAATGAAGGCTGCTTTAAGGAACAAAGGGAAAAGGGACGAGCTTTTGTTTGTAATGGGCATCAACACGGCGCTTCGAATAGGCGATTTGCTCTCGCTCTCTGTAGGGGATGTCCTCGACGACGAAGGGAAGATATCCGTGACGCTAAACGTGAAAGAGCAAAAAACAGGCAAAGCTAAGCGCCTTCCATTAAATTCCGCAGTCAAAAACGCGCTTATGGATTACCTGTCGCAGCGTCGCTGCCATGACCGTTCCAGGCCGCTCTTCCCATCGCAGAAAGGCGGGGCTTTAAGCCGTTCGCAGGCATGGCGGATTCTGAAAAGGGCCGCTGAATCAATAGGTCTTGAAAACATTGGCACGCACTCGCTGCGAAAGACATTCGGGTATCAGGCGTATAAAAAATCAGGAGGCGACCTCGGCTTGGTTCAGAAATTGATGAATCATTCGACAAGCAAAGTTACTTTGAGTTACATCGGCATCGACAGGGAAGCAGTGGACAACGCGTATCTGGAATTGAACCTGTAAAGGCAATGAGTATTTCGCGGATTTTTTAACTCTCTAAAACGTTTTTACCCTCCACCTACACAGATATTGATGATTATGGTAGACTTTAAAAGAACAAAAACGCGACATTTAGACAAATTGTCGCGTTTGCGTTCTTTTTCACGTCAGGATAAGTTTTTGTCGCCGCCATTGACAGCTATATCACATATCCTAATATCCTAACGGATATATATCATGGACGATTATTCTGTCGTCTATCAACTACCGGCGCACATGACAATACTTTGGCTCGCGGCGCGATTCCTCACGTTTTACCTTATTTGATATATATGCGTTGCGGGGGCAACTCGCCATGTTGACAATTACGGGGTATCTAAGTAAAATTTCACGAGAATGAGCAAAGCAAACGCATGAATATCATATGATCGTTGCTATAGCTCATTTGATAAATTATATCTACAATAATTAATTGGGCGTTTGTGCCGCTTTAACAGCGTCATTGATGTATTTATCCTGGAAAAAGGGTGATTAGTTCAGAGGTAGAACGCTTCCTTGACACGGAAGAGGTCAGAGGTTCGATTCCTCTATCACCCACCAAGAAATAGCAAGGGTTCAGGAGATTCTCCTGAGCCCTTTTCATTTAAAAAAACCTCCATATAACCTCCAAAATTTTTTGCCGTCTCCCGATCAGTATTTTTTCTGCCTCCCTAAAAAGCAATCAAACCCGGCAGTAATAAGTTTTTATGGAAATTTACGCCCGTGGCCGCCGCCTCAAACGTCTTGATGGAGGCCGAAGTCAATATCTCCTTTCTGTCATGCTGCCATCGCATAGTTTCCTGTTGTTATTTTTAAGTGATTGCTATTTCGAGTAGTTACTCATTTCTCACTTATCCGAAACTA
>JAISYN010000149.1 GCA_031269915.1 Synergistaceae bacterium | reverse complement strand
CCGGTCCGCTGCATAAAGAACAAATTCACCCAGATGTTCGCCGAAATGGAAGATTCCCACGCGCCTATAATGGAACTCGACAAATTCGGATCCGGGAAACTTCGCGCCGCCGTCGTGGACGGCGACATTGAAAACGGCTCCGTGATGTCGGGGCAGATAGCCGGCCTGGTACATAAAGTACAGCCGGCCCGGGAGATAATAGAAGAAATAATCAACGAGGCGGCTCGACTCGCTGGAAACATAAACCGCCGTTTCGAGTGACCGGGAGGAGTAATGCATATGCCAAAACCTGATTACGCGATAGTTTTTCCAGGTCAGGGCGCCCAGGAGGTCGGCATGGGCCGCGATTTCTACGAAGCTTTCGAGGTTTCCCGTTCATCGTTCGAGGAAGCCGACGACGCCCTCGGTTTCAGACTGTCGAAAATTATTTTCGAGGGGCCGGACAGCGAACTGATAAAGACGGCGCTCACACAGCCCGCGATACTGACGGCGAGTATGGCCATCCTGAGGGCCGTCGAGCGCGAATGGGGACATCGCGCCGAGCCTCTGTTCTACGCCGGACACAGCCTCGGGGAATATACGGCGCTCGCGGCTTCCGGGGTACTGACGCTGGGAGACGCCGCGCGCCTGGTTCACAGACGCGGGACGCTGATGCAGGAGGCCGTGCCTCTGGGAGCCGGAGCGATGTCGGCTATAATGGGGCTCGACATGGAAACTGTCGCGTCAATATGTTCAGAAGCCGAGGAGAGCGAAGTCTGCGGCCCGGCCAATTTCAATTCGCCGGGGCAGATAGTGATATCGGGCGACGCGAAGGCGGTCGCCCGCGCGGGGGAGCTTGCCAGAAGACGCGGGGCGTCGCGGATAATTCCCCTGAAAGTGAGCGCGCCGTTTCACTGCGCGCTGATGAGATCCGTGGCCGACAAACTGAGGGAAGAGTTCGAGTCATACGAGTGGAATACGCCGGGAGTACCCATAATGGCAAACACTGACGCCGCGCCCAGGTCGGCCGCCGGCGAAATACGTTCAGCCCTGTACCAACAGACTTACAGCCCTGTTCTTTGGGCGGACGGGGTTCTCGCCATGAAAACGGGCGGAGCGGAACGATTCGCGGAGTTCGGACCCGGAAATGTATTGTCCGGTCTCATAAAGAAAACGGTGAAGGGCGCGGAAACGATATCGGTGAACAAAATCTCAGATATATCGAGAGCCCTCGAATTTTTGGAGGGAGACGCGTGATGAACGGCCGGGTAGCGCTCGTCACCGGCGCGAGCCGTGGAATAGGACGCGCCATAGCCGTCGAGCTTGCCTCCAGGGGTTTCCGTGTGGCGGTAGGTTATCAAAACTCGGCCGCCGCAGCCGGCGCGGTCTGTTCCGTCATACGGGAAAACGGAGGAACGGCTGTTTCGGTACAGGCCGACGTATCCTCGCGCGAACAAGCGGAATCGCTCGTAAAGACCGTTTCCAATGAACTCGGAGCACCGGAGGTGCTTGTGAACAACGCCGGAATCACCAGAGACAATCTGCTGATGAGGATGAAGGACTCTGAGTGGGACGACGTTCTGCGGACGAATCTGAATTCGGTTTTTTACTGTACGAGGGCGGTCATTCGCGGTATGATGAAGGCACGGTTCGGAAGGATAATCGCAGTAAGTTCCGTTTCGGGACTGGTGGGCAACGCCGGACAGGCCAACTATGCGGCGGCGAAGGCCGGAATACTGGGCTTCGTAAAGAGCGTTGCGCGGGAGTCGGCATCCAGGGGAGTGACCGCTAACGTGATAGCTCCCGGCTATATCGAAACGGACATGACGTCCGCTCTGCCGGAAGAGATAAAAAACGGCATCCTCTCAAGCATACCGGCGGGAAGATACGGAGAACCCAAAGACGTAGCCCGCGCCGCTGCGTTTCTGGCTTCAGACGACGCCGCATATATAACGGGACAGGTAATAACCGTCGATGGCGGTATGACAATGTAAGAGGAAGGAGGTGTACCGTATGCAGACTGAAGAGATCATGGCAAAACTCAAGGAACTGGTTATCGACCGCCTCAACGTCGAGGAGGAGCAAATCAAACCCGACGCTTCGTTCGTGGAAGATCTGGGGGCCGATTCCCTGGATATCGTCGAGCTTATAATGGGTATTGAGGAAGAATTTGACGTCGAGATTCCGGACGAGGACGCCGAAAAGCTGACTAACGTCGCTGAGGCGCTTGCCTACGTAAAGGGAAAGCTCGGGGTGGAGGACTAAATTCCTGCCACGGAGGGGCGGCATACTGTTTGCGTCCGCCCCTTTATTACATTCAACGGATTAGGGAGGGATTTTGTGAGAAGAGTCGTCATCACCGGTTTAGGAGTAGTGAGCCCAATCGGCTGCGGCAAGGATGACTACTGGAAAGCGCTCGCCGAAGGACGTAACGGAGTGGATAAGATATCCCTCTTCGATACCGAAGGACATACGGCCAAAATAGCGGCCGAGGTCAAAAATTTTGACGTGGAGCCCTGGCTCGACAAAAAAGAGGCCCGTAAGACGGACAGAGTCATACATTTTGTAATTCCGGCCGCGGACATGGCCATTAAAGATTCCGGGCTCGATATCGGCGGAACGGACCCGAACAGGATGGGTGTCTACATAGGCAGCGGAGAGGGAGGAATTACGACCACTCATGACAACTACGACATTCTGAAGGAAAAAGGGCCGTCGCGAGTCAGTCCGTTTTTCGTCCCCATGATGCTGAGCAATATGCCTGCCGCTTATGTCGCCATGAAATTTGGCGCGCGCGGGCCGAACATGGCGGTCGTGACCGCGTGCTCGACAGCGACGCACTGCATGGGCGAAGCCATGCACGCCATTCGCCGCGGCGACGCCGACGTCATGCTGGTCGGTGGAGTCGAAGCGGCAATAACGCCCATAGCCATAGCCGGTTTCGCTAACATGAAGGCGCTCTCCACGCGCAACGATGACCCAGGGCACGCCTCCCGCCCGTTCGACAAAGAGCGCGACGGTTTCGTCATGGGAGAGGGCGCCGGCATCCTTGTTTTCGAGGAACTGGAACACGCGGCATCCCGCGGCGCTCACATCTACGCCGAGGTGACCGGTTACGGCAACACATGCGACGCGTACCACATAACGGCGCCCGACCCCGAGGGCGGCGGTTCCGTTCGCGCTATTAAACTCGCGCTCGGCATGGCCGGATGGAATGCGAAGGACGTCGATCTCTACAACGCGCACGGCACTTCCACCCCGCTTAACGACAAGACGGAGAGCGGGGCCATACGCAGGGTTTTCGGCGATTACGCCGGCACGCTGCCGGTGCATTCGACAAAGTCGATGATAGGACACTGCCTCGGCGCGGCCGGAGCTGTGGAAACCATAGCCGCCATCATGGCGCTGGAACGCGGAATCATTCATCCGACGATAAACTATGAGCACAGGGACCCGGATTGCGACGTCAATATTTTCTCCCAGGCGATAGAGCGGCGCGTGGACAGGGCCGTCATAAACAACGCCGGATTCGGCGGACACAACGGAGTTCTGGCTATAGAACGATTCAGGGGTTAGCGCCGCCATGTCCGCACGTGAGGATTTCGAGCGAAAACTGGGATACGTTTTCAGGAATCGCGCGTTATTCGAAGAAGCGCTGACACACTCGTCATTCGCCAACGAAAATTCGCCGGCCCGAGGCAATGAACGTCTCGAATTTCTGGGGGACGCGGTTCTTGGATTGTGTGTGTCGATGATGTTTTTTTCGTCATGCCCGGAACTCGACGAAGGCGGTCTCTCGAAGGCAAGGGCTCGCGCGGTTATGGAAACCACGCTTGCCGAGTGGGCCAGGACAATTGGTCTGCCCGAAATGCTGAAACTGGGCCGCGGGCTCGAAACCCAGGGCGGCAGGAACAATCCGTCGATAGTGGCCGACGCGATGGAAGCCATACTGGGCGCCGTATTCGTCGACGGAGGATACGAGGCGTCATACGCCGCGGTGACAAACCTGATGGGATTATACGACGGCACTCGTCCCCAAAAATCGGGTGACAACAAGGACTCGAAATCCATGTTACAGGAAAAACTCCAGGCATGCGGAGACAAGCCTCCTATATACCATCTGACGAAACGCACCGGCCCGCCACACGCGTCAATTTTCGAAGTCGAGGCGTCTCTCGCGGACGGAACGGTTTTATCGGCGGGAAAAGGCAATTCCATCAAGAACGCCGAGTTTGCCGCCGCTCAGGCGGCTCTCGAGAAGTTGTCGCGAGCCGGCAATCCCGCGGACATATCATCCGAAAGGCCCAATAAAAATTGAAATACCGCCTGGCGAAAATTATAGCCCCGCTCTGCGTGGCGGCGTTGATGATGCACGGACCGGTATACGCGGCCGATACTGTTCCGGCTGTTTACGCCTCGCTGCCGTGGCTTTCGGGGATAGCGCGTTTCATAGTGGGAACCACGATAAAGATACAATCGGCGTCGGTGTGGAACTCGTCTGGAGCCGTCACTGCGCCCCGCCTTAAACTTCGGGACGCGCCCCTCATCGCCCTTGATCCGAAGGACGCCGCGCGACTCGGTTTTGCAATCGGAGATCCGCTCCTTCACCTGCTTTACGACAATCTCCCCATCAAAGAATCGGAAAGGGGTTACGTGCCGTTCAACCCTTCCATACTGCCGTTTTTGAGCCAGCGTCTTTTGATAGTGCTCTGCAAACTGAGCCCGGACAATTACCATTTTTACCAGAGGAGGCTCGCTGAATTCCAATCACGCCTTGAAAGCGCGGTCGAAGTCGGAAGAAGCCTGATCCACGACGCCCCGGCGCTCGATCTGTCCGGAGCGGTCGGCCCGTGGATACGCGCGGCTTCCGCAAAGGCGGCGCGTCCGCCGGACGAGCTGTGGAACGCGTGGAGCGCAAACTTGAGAGTCGCGGAACTCTCGCTCGCCGTGAAAGAAGCCGAGAGCAACGGATGGCAGATATTGACGGATGCGTGGACCCCGCAGCATATACGAACGCATACGGCCTCTTCCAAAAGGCTCGTCTTTATATCGCCCCCTGAAGCCGATTATGACTTCTTCAATTATCTGCATGACATTTACCTTAAATTTTGGACCGTCTCATCGGCGAGATGACTCGCTCACCGGCCGAAGAAGTAAGACCCCCACAGCCCGAAACTCAGCCCCACCATAAAGATGGCCGCAATCAGAGTGAACAGCATTAATATTTCCTGCACCTTCTTACTCTTTTTATCCGGCTCATGTTCACGTTTATCGGTCTCCCCCGCGGGTTGCGCGGCTTCGTCCCTAGCCTCCGAAGGCATATCTTCAGGCTTGATGAAACCGGGAAACGCGTACTCGCCTGCCTCCGCCTCCAGCAGGTCCGTTATGAGCGAGTCCAGGGTATACGCTATATTTTTGAGCGTCTCCTCGTGTTTGTCCAAATCGTCCGGGGAGTTCGGCGCGCCTTCGGGCAAAGGCTCCCTCAGATTTTCCTCGAGTTCCTTTTCCATCCTGTCTAGCCGTTCCAATAAACTCTCATGCCTGCCGCTCACGGGTACGAAAGTGGCGTTCATGGCGCTCGCGGCGTAATCATCGCCGCTCTGCCGGTAGTCGCCGGGGTCCGGTCCGGCAAAAACGTCGTTCTCCTCGGAGGATGACAGGGGGGGCTGCCGAAATACCAGGGGAAGCCGCGACTCCGCGTCGGAGGACAATATATCCGCCGCATATGAAACATCAAAGGGCGCCGTCTGATTGCCGCAAACTCTGCAGAAACTGGAATTCGCAATGTTCATGGCGGAGCAGGCGTCACATACCATAATATTACCGGAGGTAATGTCCGAAATATGGGGTTCCTGATTAAGAGGCTTTCCGCACGACGAACACACAGTCTCGCCGTCTGTGCTTACATACCCGCAATCATTGCAGAACACGGCAACGCTCCCTCCTCTCCGCACAGCAGCTTGCAGGCTAAAATTATTTTAGAAGGCTGATTTATCGTTAGGAGCCTAAAGGGTAAAGATTTATATCCTTGCGGCGCCTGTGTTTCTCACCGGTAAAATGTCGTTTAAGCGAATTAATCAGCGCTTTCCTTATATAGTATAGTTAAGAAACCGTATTCTTACAATTCATTCCGAAAAATATTCGCAGTTTCGCGCGGCAATATCAAATCGGGATGCGAATAACGCCAAGCCGATTTCAAACGGGCGTTAATAAAGCATCTGGTAGCGCGTAAATACAGGCTTCGGCTCTTTTAAGATTGATATAAAGCCCGCCTAATTCTTTATATGCGCCTTTATTTCGTCGAGCGACACTCTGGTAAGGTCGCCTCTCGGCAGCGTCGAAATTATATCCCACGCCATATCCAGCGAAAGTCCTATTTCGCGATCTTCGTATCTGCCCTGTTTTAAAAATTTGTTCTCGAACATTTCACCGAAGGCGATCGACTGCTTATCGGTCTTGGACAATTCGTCCTCTCCCACGACTCCGGCGAGCGAGCGCACGTCCTGTACGTGACTGTACGACGCGAACAACTGGCTGGCCAGACTAGGATGGTCCTCACGGGTAAAGCCCTTGCCTATGCCGTCTTTCATGAGGCGTGACAGACTGGTGAGCACGTCGATGGGAGGATATACTCCCTTGCCGTCGAGGTCCCGGCTGAGAACTATCTGGCCCTCCGTTATAAAACCGGTGAGGTCCGGGATGGGATGCGTTATATCGTCGTTGGGCATCGTGAGGATAGGAAGCTGCGTAACGCTGCCTCCGCGTCCGCGGACGACGCCGGCCCTTTCGTACAGCGAGGCCAGATCGCTGTAAAGATACGCGGGATATCCTTTGCGGCTGGGAACCTCGCCCGCCGCGACGCCGAGTTCGCGAATGGCTTCGCAGTAGCTCGTCATGTCGGTAATTATCACAAGCACATGAAACCCCAGTTCGTAAGCCATATATTCGGCGGCCGAGAGAGCCATTCTTGGAGTCGCTATCCGCTCTATGACCGGATCGTCCGCGAGATTGAGGTAAGTCACGACGTTGTTGGTGCGTCCTTTTTCCGACAGTTCTCTCGTCAGGAATTCGGCGTCGTCATGTTTGATACCTATACCGGCGAACACGACCGCGAAGTTTTCGGCTCCCATGAGACGCGCCTGAGTCGCTATCTGAACGGCAAGCTGGTTGTGCGGCAATCCGTTTCCCGAAAATATGGGCAACTTTTGTCCGCGTATCAGCGTCGTCAGTGTGTCTATCGACGATATGCCGGTGTGGATGAAATCCCTCGGATATTGGCGGGCCATGGGATTGAGCGGCATTCCGTTGCAGTCCGCGCGTCGGCCTCCGAATACCGGGCCGCAGCCGTCGGTGGGCTCGCCGAGACCGTTGAACGTGCGGCCGATAATCGACGGAGCGAGTTGAACCTGAAGCGTCTTTCCAAGCAGGCGCACCCGAGTGTCATTGGGAACCAGCCCGTCAGTGCCCGAAAATACCTGTATCAGGGTAGCTTTTTCCGAGAGCGACACTATCCTGCCGCGACGCGCCCTATTGCTGCCCGGAACGCGAACATCCACCAGTTCCTCATAAAACGCGTCTTTGCCCATGTTCTCAAGAAGTATGAACGGCCCCGCGACCTGGGAAATTCCCACATATTCGGTCTGCGGCATTATTTAGCGCCTCCTTCTTCTCTGGTTCGCTCCGCGCCGACCCTGTTGAGGTGGTTGTCCAATTTTTTGAGAGCGCGTTCAAAGGACGACTTATCCTCCGCGGAGAACTCCCTGAGATGCGTTATATCCTCCACGGCGTCGCTTCCCTTTATGAGCGATATTGGAACTCCCTTGCGCACAAGTTCCAGCCCTCTGTCGTAGAAGCGAATTATCATGTCGAGTATCGCGAAACCTTTCTCGGGCGGCGAATAGGAGTCCGATCCGAATGCCGCCTGCTGGAGATAACCGTTTTTTACGAGAAAAGCGGCGTAGTTCACCAGCCTCTGATCGTCAGGCAGAACGTCCTCTCCGACAAGGCGTATGACCTGCTGTATCTTTTCGTCTTCGAGCAGGATGGTCCTCACCTTTTCCCGAAGCTCACCCCATCTCGGATCCACATTAGACTGAAACCAGGCTTCGACCTCCGACGCGTATTCGCTGTAAGACTCGAGCCATGAAATTGCCGGAAAGTGACGCGCATTGGCAAGATTTTTGTCGAGGCCCCAGAAACACCTGATAAAACGCTTTGTGTGCCGTGTGACAGGCTCGGTGAAATCTCCTCCAGGCGGGGATACCGCCCCTATTATGGATACGCTGCCGCTCTCCCCATACCGCGTCACCACACGTCCGGCGCGCTCGTAAAATTCCGCGAGACGCGACGGAAGGTACGCGGGAAAACCTTCCTCAGCCGGTATTTCTTCGAGGCGCCCTGATATTTCGCGCAGCGCCTCCGCCCATCTGCTGGTCGAATCGGCCATGAGAGCCACGTCGTAGCCCATGTCGCGAAAATATTCGGCTATGGTTATACCGGTGTATATAGAGGCTTCGCGGGCCGCGACCGGCATGTTGGACGTATTGGCTATCAGTATCGTGCGCTCCATCAGCGGACGCCCGGAACGAGGGTCTTCCAGAACCGGAAACTGTTCCAACACGTCCGTCATTTCGTTGCCGCGTTCTCCGCAGCCGATATAGACCACCACCCGCGCTTCGCTCCACTTCGCGAGCTGGTGTTGAGTCACTGTCTTCCCGGTGCCGAAACCGCCCGGTATTGCTGCCGTACCTCCCTTTGCAAGCGGGAAAAGCCCGTCGATGACGCGTTGTCCGGTAATAAGCGGCTCGCTGGGGCGGAGCCTTTCAAGGTACGGCCTCGGTACGCGCACAGGCCAACGTTGAGTCAGAGGGACATCGATCACCCGGCCCAACGCGTTTTTTACCTTCGCGACTATGCCGCCGCTCGACACCTTTGCCTGAGGCGTTATCCACGTTATCTCGCCCTCTACGTCCGGAGGACAGATTATCCGGTGCAGCAGCAACCCCGTCTCCTGCACTGAGCCAAGCAGCGATCCGCTCGAAACCATCTCTCCCACATGCGCGATCGGCGTGATATCCCACATTTTGTCCGGGGATATCATAGGCGTCTCTATGCCTGGAGAGATATATATCCCCTCCTTGTCGAGAAGCGCCGAAAGCGGGCGGCCTATGCCGTCAAAAAAACCGCCGATGAGCCCCGGGCCGAGTGATACTGAAAGGGCTTCGCCCGAGCCGGTTATCTTTTCTCCTACCTTCATGCCGCGAGTTTCCTCGTATACCTGAATGGTCGCTTCGTCCCCGTCCATGCGGATTATCTCGCCGAGCAGACTCATGCCGCCTACATGGACCATTTCGCGCATCCCGAAGTTCTTCATTCCGGATGCCCGAATTACGGGGCCGTTTATCATCGATACAAATCCGGCTTTGTCCAACCCTCCCACACCACCTTTAGAGGAGAGGCAGGAGTCTGTCCGCTATGACGTCGGCCATCTCCTGTGTTCTCGACTGCCAATCGGCGTTTATCTGGCGTCTGCCGTCCCAGCTCGACACCCAGCACCCCCCTATTATCGGAGCGGGATCGTGATCGAACGCCATTTCGCATTGCGTGCATCTTCGATTCACGGCCTCCGCTACTCGCTCTCCCAGCGGGGCGTCGAGCGACGCTAATTTCAGCCGGAGCCGGGATTCACCCGACAGGTTTTTTGAGGACTCGATCGCAAGGCCGGCGAGGATATCCGCGTAATCGGCCCGATCCCTCAGTCGGACGAGACCGTCCTGAAATTTTTTCATGGCTTCGCTGAGCAGCCTGTTCTGCTGCCGCAGAGCTTCGGTCGTTTTTTCCCTTTCAGCCGATAATATCTGACGGCGGCGTATATCCTCAGCCCGGTTTTTAGCGTCGGCCAGCACGGCGTTCGTCTCACGCTCAAGTTTGCTCATTTCCTTCGACAGCCACTGCTCCGCCTCTTTTCTGGCATCGGAAGCGAGCGCTTCCCTCTGCTGGTTGGCGTGCTCGAGTATGATATTTTGCAGCGCTGAAATCTTGTCGTTTGAGACTTCGTTCATTCCATTTTCACCCCAATCGCGTCCCGGACATATTTCGTCAGGAAGCCGGGACCGCGTTTCGTACCGTGCCTGTCCGGTATTTCAACCACTATAGGCAATTCTCCCTGCTCGCGCAGCCTCTGCATCGCATCCGGCAGCAGCTCCGCTATCTTCTCGGTCACAGCTAGAATCGCAACATCAGTTCGTTCGAGCGCTTTTTCCATAGCGCCGGACGCCTCGTCGTATCCGTGGACGACAACGCCATCTATGCCGGCCAGCTTCATGCCGACGAGCGTGTCGTGGTTGTCGCTTATCAGATACGCTTTCATCACGAAATTCTACGCCAGCTTGTTGAATATGAGCATGGATATGACTATGCCGTAAATGGCGACGCCCTCCGCCAGACCGACGTATATCAAGGTCGTGCCTATGGCTCCGGGCTGTTCGCCAACCAGGCCGATGGCCGCCGACCCCACGCTGCCGACCGCGATGCCGGCGCCTATGCAGGCAAGCCCGGTGGCAAGCGCCATCCCTATGAAACCCATTCCATTGCTCGACGAACTTTCCGGAGAGGCCGTGGCGATTCCCCCAGGCGCGTCAGCCGCCATGGCCGGAGCCGACAATATGACGAACGCCGCCCCCGCAAGCACCGTCAGGCATGACAGCGCCACCGCGCACGCGAACAATTTTTTCGACCCTCTGAACCCCGCGCGGCGCATCGACACTCCTGCGACTATGGTTCCCAGCACGGCCGTCACGCTCAAAATCAGTCCAAACATAGCTGTCATCCCCTTACAGAATTATTATAAAATTTTCTCGAAGCTGATAACATCCGTAAATTCAGGATTTTTGGAAAGTCCTGTCCCGTTTCCAAGTCACCGGCTTGAACACGTTGCCTCCGCCCCTGTAGAACTTTCCGAAAAATTCGTAATATTCCAGACGAAGGACCTGAATGAACACTATTAGGCCCTCCATCCCCACAATAAACAGATTGCCCAGCACCAGCACCAGCGCTTTGAGCATCATTCCACCGGGCAGCTGTTCCATCATCCTGGATATGAGTATCACCGCGAACGAAAGTGCGACATGATTCAGCGTGAAGGCGGCCAGTCTCACAAACGAGGCTGTGTTAGTAAAATAGTTCATCAGGTTGTGGAGCACCTCGAAAATTTGCAGCGCGGCGGTCTCATGTTTTTCCACGCGCTGATGAAGCAAAGTTCGGGCAAGCGTATCCCTGAAAAGCGTCAGTATAAGCACCGCGACTATTACGTACCAGAGCCATGCCACGGGAAACGGCGTTTCGATCTTTGCTATCGAGATGTATATCGCAACCGCCGCGCCCCAGTAGACGAAAAGACCGGCCAGTCCCTGGCCGTCGAAAAGGAGCCTTCCAAAATCCCGCTCGCGGTATCGTATTACAATATTGAGTATCATCCCCACGCTGATCATCACCACTCCGAAAGCTATCGCGACGGAGAACAGCTTCCCTATGTCGTGCATCGGAGACAGCCATAGAGCGTATTCTGGGAACTCCAGACCCATTACGCTGCCGTACAGGAGCCCGAACAGGATGGAGCTGATCGACGCGCATTTCATGACATAAGCCAGCGAACGGTTCAGTATCTTTTTCCCGCCGAGGTATGTCGCGCCCAGCCAGAGAAGCGCCCCGTGCCCCGCGTCCCCGAACATGAACCCGAAAAACAGTATGAAGGTGAAGGCGACGAATGGGGAAGGGTCGACCTCTCCGTAGGAAGGCACGCTGTAAAGAGCCACTACATCCTGAAAAGCCCTGACAATTCTGTTGTTCCGGAGCATGGTGGGTATCCTGACGCCGGAGGACGCGATATTTTTCACCTGTTCGACCGTTATGGAGGTTCGGGGAGCTTCGCGCTCTATGGAACCCTTGATGCCTTTGTAGGTATCCTCCGGTATCCATCCGGACAGGACATACATGCCGCCCATCTCCCCGCGTCCCTTGCAGAGATCGTACACCCTCTGCATCGTATAAAGCCTGAAGTAAAGCTTTTCAAACTCGTCGCGCCGTTCGTTCAGGACGTTCGACGCAGCGTCTTTCAATCCTTTGATGGAACGCCGGTGGAAATCTATTCCATGTTCCAATTGACCGATCGGATCTTCCGACGACAGACGGCCCGTTATCTCGGACAGCGGAAATTCCTTGAAATATACCGCGTCCAAAATTTTCTTGGAGCCCTCTCTGTAACCGGGAACAGTGAAGATGAGCACCCATACGTTGTCGCTCTTGCGAGACAGTTCGACGGCGAGAATCGGAGCGTCGAGTGTGGTTTCCTCCAGCCTGTTGAAATTGTCCGCGGAGAGCCGCCCGAAATGGACGATCGCAAACTTGGTCTCCGACAGATCCCGAGGCTTCATTCCAAGCTCCGTCAGCGCGCCGATATAAACCCTGGTGGCTTCAAGCTGCTCCAGTTCCTCATTCAACACATCACGGCGTTTGTTCCAGACCTCTAGTTTTCCGGTAGTCTCGAGCACAGTGCGGCGGGCTTTGTGGTAGCTGAATTCCGTGTCGAGGTCAATGGGTTCCGGATCGGGCAGATTCTCCCCGGCGGCCTTCCAGACCGCGGACATCCTATTCAGCAATTCATCGTAAGGATTGTCGTTCTCGGTAGTTATGCGCGATCGCAGATTCCTGTCGTTTATGAGAAAGTCGATCGGCAGGGGCTGAAATCCGCCGGAAAGCACCATTCTGCGCGCTACCGATTCCATCTCCTCGTGAGGGCCGACCATGGTCAGAGCGACCATCTTCATTACCGCCATTCCGTTTCACCTCCGGCTGCGACGATAGGTCTCGTCAGATATGCCGCCGCTTTGTGTCTGTCATATCCGTAACGGACACATTCTATTATCCTTATCAAGTCCGCGATTTCAAATTCTTTCAATATATAATAGCTAACAGCGGTATGAAACCCGGGCAGGCCGCCCGCGAAAACCTTCCTCGCCTGTTCGTGTATGTATCTTTTTATGTTTCTCTCCAGCGCAAGCTGCGGGTGTTCGTCGGCAAGCGCGGACTGAATCAGTCCGGCGTATCGGGGGAAACGCGTCTTCAGCGCGTCAGCTATGTTATCTTCCGACCCGGAGCGTGCCAGCTCCCGCAGGATGCCCATCGTAATTCTGAAACGGACCGGCAGGAGCCTGTTCAGCGTCTCTTCGGGAGTGAGGTCGTAAAATTTGAGCGCCCTGTAGAGCACATAAATATTGTACAGATCCACCCTGACCCCGAATATCGGCAGCAGGCTGTTGAGTTCGGAAGTGTCCAGTTTTTTCAACGCTTTGTAGAGCGACAGCTCCACGAATATGTCGAGTGCCATTTCGAGCGGAAAGAGGCTGTGTTCCTCGCCGGAGTGCAGGCGCTTCAGAGGTTCGGCCAATACTTTGCAATATCTCACGCCGCGAAGCGCGTCGGACAGTTCGGCGAAGTCGCGCGCGGAAAGCATATTGTCGTAGGATATCCGCGAATGTTTCGACATATACAGCCGGCGTCTGAGTTCGTCGCGATTCGTCCGCCCGGACGCTATATATCTGAAAATACTCTTGAGATTGTCGGCCTCATGGCGATATGTCAAAGCCCTGAAAAATTTGTCGCGCGGACTGCTCACATGATATAAAAAATTTTCGGCCTCTACGAACAGAGCGCTTTTGACGGCCGCTTCCAGGTCGCGCCTGTGCGGGGCGGCAGGAAGCGCGGAGAGAGCTTCATCGTATGCCGTGCCGCGCAATTTTTCCCCAATTTCGCTCACCGTGTCGCTGCCAAGAAAGTTCCAGTAGTCGTCCTCCGGCAGGAGGCGGCTGAAGAGAGCGTGAGCCTTGACGCCGACTGACATACATTCCCCCCGTGACGACCAGATCAAATCAGTTCCTTTCGGCGAGAATCTTATCGACCGTCTCGGCCAGCACCGACACTACGACCGTATTCACGTTTTCATCGAAACGTTTGCCGACTCTCTCACGTTCCTCCCGTCCCAGGTCGAGTATCTGTTTCGCTTCTGTCTGAGCGGAAAGCAACGCGTTTTCCAACAAACTTTTGGCCTGCTCTCGCGCTAAAAGCATTTTGCTCTCCCTGTCGGGTATGAAAATTTCCTGTGTCGTTTTGATGACGCCGAGGGAATCGTTTTTAGCGTCATCGACGATACGTTTAGCTTCGCTCTCGGCTCCGATAAGAACCGTCAAAACCTCTTGCAGGGCGCTCATACCAATACCTCCAATGCCATCGGGAAAATCCACATTCGCGTACCGCAGCCGAATCCGACCGGAAATAAGTATACAGCTTCTTTCCCTTTTCTTCCGAAACTT
>JAISYN010000130.1 GCA_031269915.1 Synergistaceae bacterium | reverse complement strand
GCCCGTTCTGCGCAGATACTCGTCCGTTTCTCTTTCGCCCGGCAGCGGAATATGCAGTATCCAGCATATCGGTTCGAGCCTCGACGTAACACCGACGACTCGCGTGAACATCTCGGAGGACGCTCTTCTTATCGATGGGTCGGCGTCGCCAAGCATTATATTACAGGGCAGATGAACGGTAAAAGCCATATCGTAGTCCGCCGCTATGCTCGACATCAGCGCGGTTTCTTCATGAGAGGGAATGTTGGAGATTTCCGGCGTGTCGAAAAGCACAAGCTGCATTTCGCGGATCCGGAAAGCGCCTGGCCTGCGCGCAAGCCAGAGGAGATTGTCGGAGAGTCCGCCCTCTATTATATAAGAAGTCGTGCCAAGCCTGAAAGGCAGGCGCATTTTACCTCTCCCTCGGCTTGAAGAGGAGCCAGAGGAAGAACGGTGCGCCGAGGAAACATATTATTATCCCGACCGGAATGTCCGCGGGCGCCCATATCGTGCGGGCCGCGGTATCACAGAGCACGAGCGCCGTACCTCCAATCGCCGCCGAGCATGGAGCGAGCGAGCGGTGTCTGGGTCCAACCAAGCGCCTTGCCATATGAGGCGCTATCAGGCCCAGAAACGCTATCGGCCCGCAATTCGCCACCACCAGCGCCACGGATAACGACATGCCGGCAAAGAGCAAACGTTTCGTCATTTCGAGTTCAACGCCTCGGGTCGCGGCAATTTCGTCTCCGAATGTTATAAGGTCCAGCTCTGTCGAAAAGAAGAGCGAGAGAGCGAAAGCCAGTATCAGCGGCGGAAGCGCTCTTAACCCCTCCAGCGCGCCCGTGACGCTTATACCGCCCATCGTCCACGAGAGCAGTTTGTAGGTTTCGACAGCGCCGCCCGTGTACTGAAAGACCATTATGAGACTCGAAAAGAGCGAACTTACAGCTACGCCGGCAAGCAGCAGCGACGCGTCGCTGGCGTTCCTCGACAGGCGCGAAAACAGGGATATTATCGCTATCGCCAGGATCGCGCCGGCGAAAGAGGACACGGGTATCGCCATTTCTCCGAACAATCTCTGCAAGCCTATCGTTCCGGACAGATACGAAACGCCCCGCGAACCCAGGACGCCGGCGCCGAACCCGAACCTGATGGCTGCCGCCGCGCCGAATGCGGCCCCCGAAGAAACTCCGAGCAGCGACGGTTCGGCCAGAGGATTGCGAAAGAGCGCCTGAAAGACCATCCCGCAGAGCCCGAAGGCAGCGCCCGCGCACCAAGCCATGACTACCCTCGGAACACGCAACTGCCAAAAAATCTTAACTTCCGCGGAATCCAATGAGTTTCCTCCCCAATCGAAAATTTCTGATGGGGATATCAGCCGAATGCCAATCCACGGCGCGGCGGCAATGACAAACAGGGAAGCCGCGAAGAGGGCGGCGGCAATTTTCCATTCGCCTCGCCGCGCGTTCATAAAGCGGTTCTCTCCGGCGCCAGAATCCTGCGTTCTCCGGAACCGTCGGACCCATATTTTTTGAAGGATACGCCGAATATTTCGTTCAGCCTGGCCGTTTCGAGCAGACCGGACGAAGGTCCCACCCAATCCGCCCGCCCAGCGCGCATTGCGATGACCGTGCCGGAGAGTTCCATGGCAAGGTTTATGTCATGAGTCACGACTATCATACTGACGCCGCGGGTTCTGTTTATCCTGGACATCATATCTATCGTCTCTGTCTGATGCGCGTAGTCGAGATACGTGGTCGGCTCGTCCATAAGAATAGTATCCGTCCTCTGCGCTATGGCGGACGCTATCATCACCTTCTGGCGCTCGCCTCCGGAGAGGCTTGACAGCCTTCGGTCCGAGAACGCGGCGATTCCTGTCATATCCATCGCCTCCGAAATTTCGCGCAGATCGTCCGCGCCGGATGAAACTCCGCGCCAGGGATAGCGGGACAGTTCAAGAAAGTCGCGAACGGTATACGGGATATCGCCCGAAGAACCCTGCGGCACGTACGAGACAAGACGAGACCGTTCCCTCGCGGACATGCCGGCGACAGGCCTGCCGCAAACGCTTATATCTCCCCCGTATCCTCCTATAATTCCGGCTATGCACTTTAAGAGAGTGCTCTTGCCGGCGCCGTTTCTGCCAATGACGCAAAAGAACTCCCCGCGAGCGACATCGAAGGATATGCCGCGCAATATACGCCTGCCGTTGAGATCGAGAGAAAGCCCTGAGATCTTTATCCCGAGGTCATTCATACTCCCTATATCGTTCACTCCGATCAAATACCGTATTGAGCGATGATATTTTATTATATTCGGGATTTTTCGTCCATTTGATCGTCACCGGCCGCTTTTCATCGTATGGCTGCCGTTTTGCCGCACGGTCCTCGCCGCCTGCCGTGCATAAGTAAAAAGGACGCCTCCGCATAAGGAGGCGCATTGTGGTTACTCATATCACAAAAAATTCGCTGATTGATATATTGAAAAAACTGAACGAAGATTAAAGACAGGCGCGCTTTAATCGGAAGGAATGCCCTGAATATGTCTTTTTCTCATAAACCCTGGACCGTAACATTCGCGCCCTTCCCGAGTTTTGCGTACCAATCCGCGAAATCCTTGTCGTGGTTCATTATGTGTCTTTTCAGAGATTCTATGACATCTTTTATGAAAATAATCTCGTTCTCGAGAGTAGGGCCGTTTTCCACAAACCTGCGTTTCATCCTTCGTATCCTCAATAGATAAGCCTTGTGCGCGAGTTTGTGCATTTCAGCGCTCTTATAGCCGCATTTGTCGTGAATCTGCTGCTCTCTTTCGAAATGACTAGCGGCGAGCGTTTCAAAATCCTCAAGTTTTTCGTACTTTGTTCTGTTGTTATCATATTTGGTCATGGCTTCCACACGTGCAACGAGAGAGGAATTCTGTTCGTCTATCTCGATCATTCCGGTTTCAAATGAATTATCCCATACCATAAGACAACCCCCCATATTTTTGCGACGTCGCCAAGTATATAATACAGATTGTCTTATGTATTAAGGGTTTTTAATTATTATTTATTGTGAATGCTCACCCAAAACAACTATTTTAAAATAAGTATTATGACTGCTGTGCCGCTTCAACAGAGGAAATTTGCAATAAATATTCAAGGAAAGACCGATTTATCAGCGGTCTGAAGGGCGGAGATTTGAGCCCTTGCAGAGGCGGCGGAAGACCGAAAGAAATCGCGGGCGTAAGAAGAGCTTGAGGCGGCGGAGTTTCAAGCGTCGGGCCGGTTGAATACTCCGTTTCTCCGCGTAACGGTTAGTGCGTTCGAGTGTTTTATGAACGAAAAATGAATTAATATGCAGTAAAGTGATGAAATATAGATATATATAATATTATCTGGAAATATTTAAGAATATTCGTAATTCATTGGATTTGAGAATCTAGTCAAATTTAGTTAGACTTGTGAATAAGATTTAGCACTCGATAGGATTGAGTGCTAACACAAAATAGTTGTAAAACTTTAAGGAGGTTGCAGGAACATGAAACTTAGGCCACTGGGTGATCGTATAGTAGTAAAAGCCGCTCCCCATGAAGAAATGACCAAGGGCGGTCTGGTTCTTCCCGACACGGTGAAAGAGAAGCCGATAGAGGGCATAGTGGTTGCGGTAGGAGCCGGCAAGCTGAACGACGACGGCAAGAGAACGCCGATGGATCTCAAGCCCGACGACAGGATAATTTACAGCAAATATTCCGGCACCGAAGTCAAACTTGACGGCGAGGAGTTTCTCGTCATTTCAGAGCGCGATGTCCTTGCGGTAATAGATAAGTAAAATTTTTCGCAAAATATTTATTTTTTTTAAGGAGGAGATTTGATAATGGCAAAGATACTGCTCTTCAAAGAGGATGCCCGCCGCGCTATGGAGCGCGGAGTCAATAAAGTGGCGGACACCGTGGGAATAACGCTTGGCCCCAAGGGACGCAATGTGGTATTGGAGAAGAAATTCGGATCGCCCACCATCACCAATGACGGCGTGACCATAGCGAAAGAGATAGAACTGGAAGACCCGTTCGAGAATATGGGCGCGCAGCTCATCAAAGAAGTCGCCTCCAAAACCAACGATATCGCGGGAGACGGAACCACCACCGCGACGGTTGTGGCGCGCGCGATGATCCGCGAGGGCATCAAGAACGTGGCTGCCGGAGCGAACGGAATGTTCCTCCGCCGCGGCATAGAGAAGGCGGTCGATCTGGTCGTTGACCAGCTCAAAGAGCAGGCCGTCAAGGTCAAGGAACATGAGAAAATCGCGCAGGTCGCCTCCATTTCCGCCAATGACAAAGCGGTGGGCGAACTCATAGCTCAGGCGATGGAGAAGGTAGGGGAGGACGGAGTCATAACCGTCGAGGACAGCCAGAGCGTCGGCACCGCGCTGGAGATGGTGGAGGGGCTCCAGTTCGACAAGGGTTATATCAGCCCCTATATGATTACCAACCCCGACCGCATGGAGGCTTCGCTCGACGAGGCCAACGTTCTCATCGTCGAAGGCAAGATATCGAACGTCAAGGATATGCTCCCCGTCCTCGAAAAAGTCGTGCAGACCGGCAAACCGCTGCTCATTATCGCAGAGGATGTCGAGGGCGAGGCGCTGGCTACTCTGGTGGTCAACAAATTGCGCGGAATACTCCAGGTCGTGGCTGTCAAGGCTCCCGGCTTCGGCGATCGCCGCAAGGCGATGCTTCAGGATATCGCTACCGTCGTTGGCGCGAAGGTCATCAGCGAGGATATCGGCCTCAAGCTGGAAAACGCCGACCTCTCGATGCTAGGCAAGGCCAAGAGGGTTCGTGTGGGCAAGGAAGAAACCACTATTGTGGAAGGCGCCGGAGATTCGCAGGCGATAAAGGATCGCTCCGCCCAGATTCGCAAAGAGCTTGAAGATTCCACTTCCGAGTACGACAAAGAGAAGCTGCAGGAACGTCTTGCCAAGCTGGTCGGCGGAGTGGCCGTCATACAGGTGGGCGCAGCGACTGAGACCGAGCAGAAAGAGTTGAAGCACCGCATAGAGGACGCGCTCAACGCGACGCGCGCCGCTGTGGAGGAAGGTATCGTCGCCGGCGGCGGCGCGGCTTTGGTACAGTGCCTGCCCGCTCTCGACAAATTCGTCGGAGGGCTTTCGGGCGACGAAAAAACGGGCGCCGCGATAGTCAGGAAGTCCCTCATTGAACCGCTCCATCTGATAGCTTCCAACGCCGGCATGCAGGGCGACGTCGTGGTGGAAAAGGTCATATCTCTCAAACCGGGCGAAGGTATCGACGCTTCGAAGGGCGAGTACGTGAACATGATCGAAGCCGGCATCATCGATCCCGTGAAAGTCACCAGAAGCGCGGTTCAGAACGCGGGTTCCATAGCCGCGATGATACTCACCACCGATGTGCTGATTGCCGACAAGCCGGAAAAGAAAGATGTCCCCGGCATGCCCGGCGGCGGCATGGGCGGTATGGGCGGCATGGGAGATTTCGACTAGGCCCTTTGATATATATATCCTTCAGAAAAATGCGCCCCCGGGGGCGCATTTTTTTACGGCAAAGCGACGGGAAAGCCAGCGGCTTTAGCCGTGGGATTATGTCAAGCGGCGGCGTTTCATATCATGTGTCATTTTGTAATCAGCTTATACGATTTGTGATAAAATCTAGCAAAGGAGCGAGAGCCCGATCGTCGGGGGATAGCCTGTAGGTTGGCGAAGGGGTGCCATTTATGAGCGGACATTTTTGTCAGAAGTGCGGGGTCGTTTTGAATGAGGGCGATATCTTCTGCTATAGCTGCGGCGCCGAGCAGTATACAGATATTCCCGGCGAACCGGAAATAACGCCTGAAAGCGCATCCGGAACCACGCCTGATGACGTGCCCAAAGTTGCGGGCGATGCCGTTCCGCCTCCCGAACCCGGTAAGTTTTGCGCATTCTGCGGAATGCCCATGCATTCGAGCGATCGGTTCTGCGAAAAGTGCGGCAGGGATCAGATAGCCCCATCCAGACATGTGAAATATCCTAAGAAGAAAAAAAACGGCGGGCGCGAGCGGAAAAAAAACAGCCTGGCGGGGCTTGTATTTCTCGCGCTGTTCTGGTGTCTGGTGGGATTCGGTTTTTACGCCGCGTATAAAGCTTTTTGGAATGATATCCCTTGGAATGAAGTAATGGCGGTCGTGACCGGGCGCAGAGCAGGCCAGCCGGACGATGATTATTCCGAAGAACCGGCGTCTGAGCTGATGGAGAACCTTCCGCCCATAGCTCCCGAGGAAGAGTCTCAAAACGCTCAATTGACTGGAGACGCCCGGACTGACGGCGCGCCACTCCCCGGAGAGCGGGTTGTGTGGACTGAGCGCGATTCCGCCGGACGCAGCCGGCTTGTTATAATTGGAGAGAGCGGCGAACATCCGGCTTCTCTGCCGGGTTCCGTGACCGGTACTCGCATCCGTTTGAGGGAGAAACCGAATTCAAACTCGAAAATATTGGGGATGCTGAGCAAAGGAGATATTATAGAAGTCATCGGACGCTACTCGTCCGAGCGGGGAAAATTTCCCTGGTACAATGTTAATCATGATAATTTGTCCGGATGGATGTACGGAGAATATGTGAGTATCGAAGAAAAGGAAAATTGATGATGAACGGATTTTTTTGTCAAAAATGCGGCGCTCCAGGCTATGAGAACGATGTTTTTTGCCGTAAATGCGGCGCGAAACATCAGAGTGAGGCAAAAAAACAGGACTGCTCCACTGACGACTCGGTCAAGTTTTGCGCGAACTGCGGCAGCCTCATGCGCCACGGAGCGAACTTTTGCGATAATTGCGGTTCGGAGAACGGCCAGTACGCCGGCGCGCGCAGTAAGGCCGGCATAGAGAAGCGCGGCGCGGGTTCGCGGCGCGGATATAGATATATGTTTGCGCTGCTGTTTCTGATCGCGGCCGGTTTTGCCGCTTACAAATATTATTCCGGAAATTTCAGTTTCACGGAGATAATAGCCGCCATAAAACGCCAGACGCGGAGTGTGCCGGAGCCTTTTGACGGCGGTTCGCCCCCGCCCGCGGACGAAATTTCCTCGGACGAACCGGCGCGTGACTCCGACGAAAAACCGCGCGACGCCGTCGAATCCGATGAACTGTCGGAGTCGGACGATACGCGCGATACCCTGCCTCTGTCCGTCGAAGCGCATGAATTTCCGGTCCCGGACACGACGCCGGTTTCGGAGGAACGCGCGCTTCAGGAGGTACAATCAGGAGCGAACGCGCCGGACAATCCTGAATATGTCTGGGCCGTGCAAGATGCCAGCGGTTACAGCACACTTGCGGCGGCCGACAGGTTTTTCACCTCCGCGCAGATTCCGTCGGCAATCGGCGCGGTGAGCGGAGATCGGGTGAGACTCAGGTCCAATCACAGCCTCAAAGGCCGCATTGTCGGTCAATTCGACAACGGCGCGTCTTTTGACGTCGTCAGGCGCTATTCGTCGGGAAACGAGAAATTTTGCTGGTATGAGGTGCGCAGCGGCGACGTGACAGGCTGGATATACGGGGAATTTCTGAAAATCCCCGGAGTGAAGGACGATTCCCCCATAAAAATATCCGAGGATGTACGGCTCATTGTTACGTCTTCGGAGCCGTACGTCTCCTCCGCGGAATTGTCTCCATAAAATCTGCTACAGCAGTTCGGCTATCTGTACGGCGTTCAGCGCCGCTCCTTTTCTTAAATTATCCGATACCGCCCACAAGGCTATGGCGTTTTCCAAGCCCGTATCCTTGCGTATTCTGCCCACGAACACCGGGTCTTTGCCCTCGCAGTAGCGCGGTCTGGGATAGACGGAGTTGGCCGGGTCGTCCTGCACGACGACGCCCGGGGCTTTTTTCAGAATTTCCCTGACCTCCTCCGGCGTAACAGGGTTGTCAAACTTCGCTATTATCGATTCCCCGTGACCTCTGAACACGGGAGCGCGAACCGTGGTGCAGCTCACGCGGAGTTCAGGCAGGTGCATGATTTTCTGAGATTCGCGCACCATCTTCCACTCCTCCTCGGTCATACCGTCGCTGTCGAAAGCGCCTATGTGCGGCAGCAGGTCGAAGGCTATAGGGTACGGATAGACCATCTGGGAGGTGGGTTCGCGCCCTTCGAGAATGGAGCGGCTTCCTGACTCGAGGGTCAGAAGAGCTTCTCTCCCCGTTCCGGAAACGGACTGATACGTCGAGAACGCCACATAGCTGAGGCCGAATTTGAGATGCAGCGGATAGAGCGCCACCACCGCCTGTATTGTGGAGCAGTTCGGGTTGGCGATTATTCCTTTGTTGAGTTTGATGTCCTGCGGGTTCACTTCGGGAACCACGAGCGGAACGGCGGGGTCCATGCGCCACGCGGAGCTGTTGTCTATCACCACGACTCCACCGGACGCCGCTACCGGCGCCCATCTTCTCGACACGCTGCCGCCGGCGGAGAACAACGCCACGTCAACGTCCTTGAAACAGTCGTCGCTTACCGCGCGGACCGTGTGGGATGTTCCGCCGAATTCGATGGTCTTGCCCGCTGACCGTTCAGAAGCTAGAAGTATCAGTTCACTGATCGGAAAATTTCTCTGCTCCAACACCTTGAGCATTTCGCGTCCCACCAGTCCGGTTGCTCCCAGTACCGCGATTTTCATTTTATATAGCCCCTTCCTCTATAAAGTGCTCATGCAGGGCGCGTACCGCGTCCTCCGCTCTGATTGCCGCCACTACGCATGTCACGGCGAGAGCCGTGGACGCTATCATATCGATATTTATCCCCTCTTTCGCGAGCACGGTAAACATTCGGGGCGGTATGTCGGGATGGTTGGCGATCCCCGCGCCCACTATGGAAACCCGCGCGATCTCAGTGTTGAACGATACGCCCTGGGCGTCCACGTCGCGGCTGAAATTGCGGCATACATCAATAGTGCCGTCGAGGTTTTCTTTTCTCACCAAAAAACCGATATCGTTCAAGCCGCCCCTCATATTGTTTTGTATTATCATCTCCGCCCCGATGCCGCGTTCCGCCAGGTTAGTGAAAAGACGCCCGGCCACGCCGGGCACGTCAGGAACGCCCATCAGAACCACTTTCGCCACTTTCAGATCGTGGACGACGGCTTTTATGACAAGTCCTTCGCTCACCGGAATATTTTTCACAATCCAGGTTCCCTCCTCTTTCGTAAAGCTCGAAGCCACGTAAAGCGGCACCTCGTATCTTGCCGCCACTTCGACGCTGCGCGCCTGGAGCATTTTAGCGCCCAGCGACGACAGTTCCATGCACTCCTGATACGAGAGATAGCTCAATTTCACCGGTAACCGCGCTATTTTCGGATCCGCGGACATGACTCCCGGGACATCCTTCAAAATATGGCATTCCCCATTGACGGCGGCGGCAAGAGCCACCGCTGAAAGGTCGGAGCCTCCCCGCCCCAGCGTTATCACGTCACCGTCGTCGGTTATGGCTTGAAATCCCGCCACTACCGCCACCAGCCCCCTTTCCATGGCGTCGGTGACAGCTTTGGGGTTTACTCTGTATATCCTTCCCTCGGTTGGGAATCCGTTGGCGTAAAATCCAGCCTGAGAGGCTGTGAAGGACTGCGCTGGGATGCCTTCGTGTTTCAGCGCCAGGGCGAGCAGAGCGATGCTCTGCTGTTCGCCTGTCGCCAGCAACTGGTCTATTTCCCTGCCGTTCAGCTCGTCGGTCACGTCTCCCGCCAGTGCCAGCAGATCGTTGGTGGTATTGCCCATGGCCGAAACTATGGCCGCTATCCTGTACCCCTTATCGAGATAATTTTTTATTATCAGCGCGACTTCTTTCATGCGATCGGCGCCGGCCACTGAGCTTCCGCCAAACTTGAGAACAGCCGTGCGCGTTGTTTCCTCGCTCACAGTACCACCTCTATCCTTGCGCCGCCGGCGTTGCCTTCCAGCACAAAGAACAACGAGTCGACCCCGTACTCCGAAAACGTGCGGCACATTGTCTCCGCGAGTTTGCGCGGCCTTCCGCGGGATAGCGCCAGAACGCAGGGTCCGGAGCCGCTGATTGCCGCGCCGAGACACCCCGGTATCGAGCGCACCCTGTCCATAATGACGTCCCCTCCGGGAAAGAGTTTGGCGCGATACTGCTGATGCAGCCTGTCGTCCATTCCCCACGACAGCATCTCCCACTGGCCGGTCGCCCACGCGGCCGCCATAAGCGCCGCCCGTCCGAGATTGAATACCGCGTCGCCGAAGTTGACAACATCGGGGAGGGAATTGCGCGCGTCGGATGTGTTCACTTTCACATCCGGCACCGCTACGACGACGTACATGTCGGACGGGAGCGACGGCAGGCGGACGTACTTCAGGTCGTTTCCGTCCCAGCACCCAACCGTCATTCCCCCAAGGAAACAGGGAGCTACATTGTCCGGGTGACCTTCGATTCGCGTCATTACGCGAAGCATCTCCGCCTCGGACGCTTTGATTTTATTCAATTCTCTCGCTATGAGCACGCCCGCGACCACGGCCGCGGCGGAACTGCCAAGCCCGCGGCTCAGGGGTATGACATTGTTGGAGTGCATTCCAAATCCGTGCGGATTTTCGACTCCCCACGCCCTGCATGCGTCGAGATAGCTTTTTATCACCAGGTTTGATTTGGCGTCAGTAAGCTCCCGCGCCCCCTCCCCGGTCACTTCGGATATAAATTCACCCGGCGGGAGCGCCTGTTTCACCGTAACTATGTTATACAGCGACAGCGCCATACCCAGAGTGTCAAAACCGGCTCCGAGGTTGGCGCTGGTCGCCGGCGCCCGAACTTTTATCAGAGAAGAACTCACCGAGAGAGCGCCTCTAAAAGCTCTTCCAGCGTATCTCCGATTTTTACTGGAGATGCCGCCTGAGAGATCGCCGTATCCGGATCTTTGAGACCGTTGCCGGTCAGTACGATGGCAGTTTTTGCCCCTTGCGGCAGTTTTTTTGCGAGTGCAAGTTTAAAAAGACCGGCGAGTGTTGTGCAGGAAGCTGGTTCTGCAAAGATTCCGGCGCGGCTTGCCAGGGTTTTCTGCGCCCGTAAAATTTCATCGTCGGTCACGGAGTCGAACAACCCTCCCGATTCGGCGACGGCGGTTTTTGCCGTCTCGGCGCTGACTGGGTTTCCTATTCGGATGGCCGTCGCTATAGTCTCTGGATTCGGGCACGGTTTGCCCGTAGCCAGGGGAGCCGCGCCTTCCGCTTGTATTCCCAGCATTTTGGGGAGGTTTTTTATCCTGCCGCGCGACTGGAAATCTTTGTAGCCGGCCCAGTAGGCGCTGATGTTGCCCGCGTTGCCCACCGGAATTACATGCAGGTCTGGCGCGCGTCCCAGCGACTCGCATATTTCCCAAGCGCCGGTCTTCTGTGAAATTATCCTGTAAGGGTTCACCGAATTCACCATAGCGAATCCTTTGACTTCCGACGCCTTGCGGGCCAGTTCGAGGGCGCGGTCGAAGTTGCCGTTGACCGATATGACCTTCGCCCCATAGATCAGGGCTTGGGCTAATTTGCCTAGAGCGACCTTGCCGGAAGGCAGCAGAACGTAGCACGGTATACCCGCGTGCGCGGCGTAAGCGGCGGCTGACGCTGATGTATTGCCTGTCGAAGCGCATACCAGAGCCTTCGCGCCGTCTTCGAGAGCTTTAGCGACGGCGAGAACCATGCCCCTGTCCTTGAACGAGCCTGACGGATTGCAGCCTTCGAGCTTTGCCCATAATTCGATGCCGAGTTCGTTGCCTATTCTGTCGAGCCGGACAAGGGGAGTGCTTCCCTCCTCCAGGTTGACTTCGGGCGTTTTTTCGGATATCGGCAGATATGCCCCATAGCGCTTTAGAATTCCCACTTTCATTCCTCCAGTTGACGGCCGAGCTTTAGACGCCAGAGACGAAACAACCCTCCCGTTTTTTTGAGATGATGAGCCGTACTCGAGTCGGGCGTAAAACTTCTCACCGCGTTATTTTAATTATAAATCGTACGATGCACAAGCGGCAGATTATCACAGGAGATTATCACGGACTAACAACAGCCGTGAAAAAAAAGATTTGACAATTTTAGAAAGCATGATATTATATAAAACATAATAAATATATCTATTTGATATGTTTAAGGAGGGTGCGCATGCTGGAAAAAATCAACAATGAATTAACAGAAAACGCTTCTGTCTTTTTTCGTTATCTATTTAATCACTTGACCCTCTGCTTATATACAATACTGATCGCTACCGTGATCGGTGTGACATTTGGCGTAATTGCCGGTAAACATAAAAAACTTGGATCGGCGATTGTTAACATTGCCAATTTTTTACATATGATTCCAACCATAGCCCTATTGGCGCTTTTAATGCCTTTTATCGGCATTGGCCGCGTACCCGCGCTTGTTGCTATGGCTGTAGCCGCAATACCTGTTCAGATTATAAATACCCGCTCGGGGCTTTTGCACATCGAGCATCACATACTCGAAGCCGCCAGAGGCTGCGGAATGGGGAGGTTTCGATGTTTACTCTCTATAGAAATTCCACTGGCGCTCCCGATGATTTTCACCGGATTCCGCACTTCCCTGATTCAAACAATATACGCCGCGACCATCGCAGCATTTATAGGCTCGACCAGTCTTGGCACTTATATATTTACGGGATTTTACGGCGGAGTTACCACCAGGCATTTACTGCTGATCGGGTCCGCTTCTATAGCGATTCTCACATTACTTGTTGATCTGATCATGAATCTCATTCAGAAAAGGATCAATTGCCGTTTCATCGCTTAATAAATTTAATGAAAATAAAGGAGATAAACTTTTATGAATATGAAAATGTCGCACAAAAAACTCATTGCGCTGGTTCTGTCAATTATTGCGATCCTGTCCGTCTCTTTGGGGTGCTGCTCGTCGGAAGCCTCTGATTCTGGCGATAAAAAAGGCAAAATTACCATTGGCGGCCGCGATTGGGCGGAACCCTATATCTTATCGTATCTAATCGGTTTCGCGCTGGAAGACGCCGGGTATACGGCAGATTACAGGTTGGACATCGGAGATAGTCTCCTGCTGCACAACGCGTTAGTCAAAGGCGATTTCGATATAACGACCAATTATTCCGGCACACTGTACGAATCTGTTTTAGGACACACGCCAATCTACGATAAGGAAGAGGAATACAATACAATTAAAACCGAATTAAAGGATAGGTACGGCGTTGCTGTCTTGAATGAGAGCAATATCAACAACAGCTACGCTATGGTAGTAGCCCGAAAAACGGCTGAGAAATATAACATTGTAAAGACGTCTGATTTGGTCAAGGTGAGCAGTCAGTTCTCGTTCGCCGATCCCGGTGTGTTCTGGCAGCGCGAGAAGGGGCGCTTGCAGGGGCTGTATGGGAAAGAGTTCGATTGGAAGAGCGTCAATACATTCGACAAGGGGCTGCGGTATAAAGCGTTGTTAAGTGGCGCTGTAGACGTCACCATTGCCTTTACGACCGACGCGGAGTTGAATGACCCTGAAATCTTTCGTGTCACCGACGATATCCCGACTTATCAGCCATACTATATCATTCCGTTGGTTCGGCAGGAGCTTCTCAAAAAATATCCGGATGTCGAGGAAATCGTCAATGGAATCTTTGCCAAGCTGACCGAGGCGAATATGGTTAACCTGAATTATCAGGCGACAGTTGAGAAAAAGGATTATAAAGATATCGCGCGCGCTTGGTATGACGCGAACGTCAGAAAATAATAGACGGTAACGAAAAGACGAATCTTATGAACGGAGATGATTAATTTCTTCTCCGTTCAGTCATGTAATGATTTTGATCCGTCGCGTGTTAAGCGATGTTGTCGTCAAAATAAAAAAGCTGAGGTTAATCCGCATGTCAAATACGATTATTGAGTTCAAAAACGTCAGCAAAAAATTTGAAAACAGCGAATCGTATGCCGTCAACGATGTCAGTCTGAGCATCAACGAGGGCGATTTTGTTGTAATTCTTGGCGCATCCGGCAGCGGGAAAACCACTCTGCTCAAAGTTATCAACCGGCTGTATGAGCCAACGCATGGGCAGATTTTCATACATGGTAAAGATGTGCTTAGTATAAACCCGACTATCTATCGGCGCGGGATCGGTTATGTAATTCAACAGCACGGGCTGTTTCCGCATTTGACGGTACGGCAGAATATAGAGGTTGTTCCCAAAATTCTCAAGTGGGATAAGGCGCGGATCACGGAGAGAGTGCGTGAACTTCTCGATATGATAGGATTAGACTGGAACACTTACGAGAACCGTTTCCCGCGCGAATTGTCAGGCGGCGAGCAGCAGAGAGTTGGTTTAGCGCGCGCGTTAGCCGCCGATCCTAAAATCGTTCTGATGGATGAACCTTTCGGAGCGGTGGACGCAATCACTCGTAACAAGCTTCAAGAAGCTCTGCTGGAACTGCAAAATAAGGTTAAAAAAACTATCATTTTCGTCACGCATGATATTGAAGAAGCCTTCAGGCTCGGCGACAAACTTATCGTCATGAATAAGGGCGTGGTACAGCAGTACGCGTCGGTTCACGATATACTGTTCAAACCCGCTAACGATTACATAAAAAGTTTGATGGCAGGCGAAAACTTTCTTGACAAATTGCAAATTATCGCGGCCGGGGATGCTGTCCAACAAATCGAATGGGATGACAGATACCCGGAGACGTTCACGATCAAGCCTGATGATAACCTAAAAAACGTGTATCAAAGCTTTATTGAAAAAAACATTAATGTCGCAATTGTAAAAAAAGGCGATGAAACGCTTGGCTTTATAACTAAGAACAGAGTTGATGATTTAGTCCGTGAAATATTAATGGCCGGCATTGAGGGGTGAGAAGATGGAACTGCTGAAAAGCATGTGGGATTATCTATCAGCGCATTTAGGCGATGTTGCGGGCTATATCTGGGATCACATCACCTTATGCGCGGCTTCAGTCTCGATAGCCTTTGTTTTTGCGGTTGGATTTTCTCTGATCTGTCGGCAGTTTCACAAAATCGGTCTGATGATAATCGGCTTTTTTAACATGGCTTACGCGATACCAAGCATTGCTATGCTTTCGTTTCTTTTGCCATTTACAGGACTCGGCAAACCGACGGCGATCGCCTGTATTGTGATTTACGAACAATTTCTGCTGATAAAAAACATCATGATCGGATTTGATTCGGTCAGCGCGATAACCATTGAAGCGGCGAATGGTCTCGGGATGAGTTCTGCTCAGCAATTCTGGCAGATCAAGCTGCCTCTTGCCCTGCCCGCGATCATCAACGGGCTCAAACTCGCCATGCTCAGTGCTATAGGTATCGCCGTGCTTGGCGCTTTTATCAGCGCTGGCGGTATCGGACTGTTAATCACCGACGGTATGCGGCGAGACTATCCGGCTGAATTGGTTTGGGGGACTATTTTTTCTACAGGGCTGGCGATATTTTTCAACCAACTGTTCCAATGGCTGGAAAAACTGGCATTGCACAAAGCGCGCGGCGGTTTTATCCTGAGCCGCGGTAAAAAAACGGAAAAAGCATGAATAGACGTCTGAGCGACGCAGAGTTGTGCGCAAAGGTATCCATGCCGGACAGCATTCGGGGTTATTTTAATTATCTGTATACCGAATTTGATCGGGAAATGCTTAGCAATACCGATGAAAAAGGTTTTCTTACAGGCGAATACCGGCAAAGCTGGTTGGAACATCTATATAGACGCGGCGTTTTCGCCATTGAACCGCAAGAGGAAGGCGGGCGCCGTTACAAAGCGGCGAGTGTCGATGCGCGGCTTGAGTCCTTTATTGTACTGGAAAAAGCATACTGGCTTTCTCTTACCGGCGATGTACGCCGTGCAATTAATGATTTGTACATCATGAACCCCGACATTTGGATTCCACGATATATTGAAGGCGGTTGTGCCGAAATCATACTTCCGCTCGAGGACTGTCTGCGGCTGTTGGAAGAAACCGAAGGCAGGCATTACGATCTTGCGCAGTGCAACTGCAACAATTATATAATGGGCTGTGCCGCGGACAAAAACAATGTATGCCTCTCCTTTGAACCTCATCCGCCGCTTCTCAACACTTCGGCACACCGCGGGCTGACGCAGGCGGTTACAAAGGAAGAGGCCGTCTCAGCCTTGCGGAACGCGGACCGTCAAGGGCTGGTGCATACATACAACGCTGAGCATCATCATATATGTAATTGCTGTCCGTGCTGCTGCATACATCATCACAAAACCGAAAAATACCGCGATATGATCCGCGAAGGCTATCTGCGCACTCCTTATGTAATTACCGCGCGCGTTGAGTTTTGCCGCCGCTGCGGCCAATGTGTCAAACGCTGTCCTTTTGGCGCGCTTTCGCTTGGAAAAGACAGCGTAGTGACAGCTCCGGCGCGATGCTGGGGCTGCGGTATTTGCAGACAGGTCTGTCCGGCCGGCGTACTGCAGATTGCCAAGCGTGAGGGAGGCTGTAACCGGAAGGAGAATAAATTTTGATGAGTTCTTATGCTGTGCAGAGGTCAACAGCGTATCGGACGGATAACCAACTCTTCCGCAACTGCTTTTTAATCCTGCTGTTTAACTTCGTCTGGGCAATAGGCATCCCTCTTACTTACGAGATGACCATACTACCAGCTTTTTTTCAGAAAATGGGCGCGCATCCAATAGTGTACAGCCTGTTGCAGGTATCCGTAAATTTACCTGTGTTCGTGCAGATAATACCGCGTTTTTCCCGCTTGAATTTGCGCAGCTCCAAAACGGTCATCTTTGGGGCGTATACGTTCTGCGGCATCGGATATATCGTATTTGGGTTGGTTGCGCCTTTTACTGTACAGCATACCGAAATATTTGTACCCTGTTTGCTGCTTTTGCTTTTTTTCATCTTTGCTTTTTATCAATTGGCCAGTATACTTTATTTTGAGTTTATGTCACGGGTAATCCCGATAAACCTTTATGGGCGGCTGTTCGGGCTGACAGGCGTCGTCAATTCCGCCGGTTCGATCTTAGGTTCTTTTATATTGGGGTTTATCCTTCGCACGGTAAAATTTCCTATGACTTATGGGGTTTTATTCGCCGCCGCAGGCGTTTTATTCATACTATCCTCGTTATCCTGCCTGTTCATGCAAGAGAAACACCCCGAACAAATTGAGGGCCGGGTTAGTGAAAATTTTATCGTTTATCTGCGCAGCCTTAAACCGTTGATAACGAAAAAAATTGTAATCGTTTACGCTGTTTTTACGGTCTTTATTTTGGTAAACCAGCTTCCCAGTGGATTTTTCTATCCATATCTGCGCACTCAAACGTGCGTCACTGTTAATCTAACCACTATCACTTTTGTTACCTTCTTATCTCAAGCAGTTTTGCTGCCAATCCTTGGAATATGCTTGGACAAATGCGGACGAATGCGGACTATCACGATATATATTTCAATGACTCTGTTGTCATTGATAGCGCTGCTGTCCCAGTTGTCTTGGGGATACTATGCGGTATTTATTCTGTACGGGATGTACGGGTTGTTTATCTCCATGATCAAGGCCCGGCTGTCTAACGAATGCGTTTCATCCGGCGAACGTATGGATACAGTAATCATCATCAATATTGCCGGCGTACTTCTCAGTACGGTCCTTTCTTTAGTCTACGGCATGATTGCGCAATGTACGGGCAAGTATTCCTCTTTGTTCATTCTTACTTTGGTAGTTATGATAGGGTTTTTCCCGACGGCTTGGCTGTTCTTTAAACTTCTCGAACAAAAAAGCGGCCAAGCTTGAAAGAAATACATGCAAAAAGGGAGGCCGGCATGTGAGCGGTATATCACAAGTACGAGCCGCGCGCCTCTTGTTGCGCGTCTGCCCTGGAGTTTCAGGCATGAAAGTGTTTTGTGCTACAATCGAACATAGTGCGCGAATGAAAAACGGTAAAACGACAGCGGCCTGAAAAATATTTTGAACGGAGAAGTGATCGAGATAGACAAGGTTTTTTTGAGCCGCCGTAGGGTGGCTCGCGATAAAATCGCTCTGAATTTCCTGCGGATTGTTTCGTTTTTTGCGTTGTTTCTGCTGTTTCCCGGCACGTCTCACGCTGTCACGAAAGGAGAGTTCGCGGCGCGGCTTTTTGGAGAACTTGGCTATCAGGCGGCGCGGGATCCGTCTCTTCCGCCGGACGTTCCAAAGGGGCACAACTATGCCAAACAGATAGGGTCGGCGGTGAGATACGGGCTGCTGCCAGGAGAAAATTTCATGCCGGACACCGAAATAGACAGGCACGGCGCGGTGCGGATGTCGCTTGCCATGATGGGATGGGAATTTGAAGCGTCGCTCTATGAATCGTTGAATTCCCTGCCCGACATGGCGGGTTCCGGGGACAGCATATTTTTTCTCGCCGCCGAAATGAACCCTCCGGCGCCGTCCGCGCTTCTGCTCGACGGAATGGTCCCATTGTCGGATTCGGGCGCGGCTTCGCTGTTGAATTGGGTCAGGAACTGCAGAAAATCCGTGTCGTGGAACAGAGTGATTCCATTCGGCGGCGCCGAGTTCATAGTATATCGTCAAGGTGTTGCGCGCCCGGGAGAACCGAACGCTCCCGGGGAAGGAAATCCCGTCGGCGCGCCGGGCAACGAGCCGCTCTACGTTGCCGCAATCGGAGTTCATATGACGGGCGTGGATATGCGGATAGCTTTTGCGGCCTCTTTAGGGCTTGAAAAGGCCAAGTTGTCCGAATTCGCCGAAGCTTACGAACCTATAAGCGCCATTAACGGCGGATTTTTTGCCGAAGCGCGCCCTCTGGGCTCCATGCTGTTCGAAGGAAACCCTGCGGGCAAACCGATCGAGGGAAGGTCGGCGCTTGGGTGGAATAACGACGATGGTACATTCGCTTTCGGCCCTGGTTTTGCTATGATTGGCGTGCGCACGCCGGGCGGATTTGTAATGTTCGACCGGTTCAATGTCGCTCCGCAGATGAATGAGGCGTCGTTTTACCCGGCGGGCGTTATGGGCGCGGCGGCTGGGACAGCTCTGGACGCTATCGAACTCGCGATAAAAAACGGCCGTGTCCTGGAAAAACGGGAGGGAGCATGGGGCAACCACTTCCTGCCCGACGGCGGTTCTCTCATAGTAGCTCGCGGAAATTCCAGGGCATTGCTGGAAAAATTCAAGGCGGGCGACAAGATAAACGTGACTTCCGACTGGGAGGCAAACGTATTCAGAAGTTGCGGCAACCTTATTCAAGCCGGGCCAATGCTGATTTACGGCGGTCAGATGACCGCGGACAGCGAAACGTTCAAAAGCGACATAACCGATAAACGTCATCCCAGGACAATTGTCGGTTCCGACGGAGACCGCCTCATCTGGGCCGTTATCGACGGGCGCAGTTCCCTTCACAGCCGCGGAACCACCATGGAGGAAACCAGATGGGTGGCCCGCGCTCTCGGTCTGTCGACCGCCATAAACATGGACGGGGGAGGCTCGTCGGAGCTTATATGGCGCGGAATAGTCGCCAATATGCCGTCCGACGGCAAGGAACGCCCCCTCCCTTATGCTGTCCTCATGATGCCGAAAGGCGCGGCTATGGCGCGGAAGACATTCATGCAAGCTCCGGACAGCTATGCTGATTTCGCGCCGGCCGTCAATGGCCCGGGGGAAGAGGTCCCGTACATGGATACTTATAACCCTTACGAATGATTATCTCTTTTGCCAAAGGAAAGGGGCGATCGTGCCTGTTATCAGGGAGGCGCTTCGTCATCAGGTTTTGGCGCGGCTCTATGATTCATGAACGTGTTTTTGGCGCTTACGTTCTCTTCACTCTGATCCGGCTCGTGATTGCGGTCGGTTTTTTATCGCCGCACACTTATGTCTACGCGGTGTCGCTGGCGATGATCGTGTTCGGCGCGCTCTTAACCCACAGCCGGGACTCTGTTCGGATGTGGAGGGTCCGCTTGGCTATTTATCCCGTTTTGGTGAATGTCTTATTTGTTAATCTGCGCTGGGTCTCGCCTCTGATCAACGACGGTAAAAAAGACGCGCTCTTATGGGAATTCGACCGATTGCTCGTCGGGGGCAGCTTGTCCGTCGCGTTGGAGCCTCTGATCTCTCCCGCGCTCACTGAGCTGCTGTGTTTTTGTTACATGTTCTTTATGGCGTATCTCGCGGTTGATATATTTTTTTACCTGTTTTCCGATATTTCTTTGGCGCGGACTTTTTACGCCGGCCTTTTCAGTCTCTATGGTATCGGGTATTTCGGTTACACGCTGGTGCCGGCTATTGGG
>JAISYN010000049.1 GCA_031269915.1 Synergistaceae bacterium | reverse complement strand
AGGCCTTTTTATTTCCTTACTGTCTATTTACAGTTTTCAAAGGAAACCCGCTGTTATTCCGCAAACGCTGTTCGACAGCAGTCTGCCCGCTACGTCAATCAGCGACGCTTCGTGGTTTCGCTTTGCAATGTCAGCCCCAGCATAGTACACGGCGGCCCGCCCCTTGGTCTGAAATGGAACAGTATAGAGGTTATCCCCTGTCGATTACGGAAACGCAGCCTCGTTAGATATAGAGCGCCCAGCGCTATCCAGCTCATTCGCGTCTGTCCGTAAAAGCAGAGGCGCAGCTCTTTCTAAGGAGGCCAAGCCCCAAGGAGGTGATCTGCGCCCTCCACCTGTACGGAACCTATTGTCCCATATGAAATACGAGACGCAAGTTCATGTGCTTGCTTGACTGCTCTATTCCTTACCACAAATACATTATACGAGGTGTTCATGGGTTTCATAGAAAACGTGAAACCAGACCTCGTGATCATCGACAGCCTTGGCAGCTTCGCAGAGGACGAGTCCGGCGGGGAGGCGATGAAGTCCGTATTAGGCTTCCTGCTGAGAGCAGTTTATGAAATATATTGGCGGCCTGGGTGCACAGGTTCTTGGAATCGGAGGGTTACGGCGCAGCGGACGCCATAGAGATAGACCCTAACAGAGTCTCCAAACCCAGTCTTTGTAGGCGCAAAAAAATCACAAAATACGACCATATATCTATTGTTTTTTTTAAAAGAGGGTTTATTATATTTGTAACTTTTTAAATTTTTTTATTGCTGAATTCTGCCGCATCAGCATTGTATTTGAAAAAGGGGCGAGCTGTAAAAAGACGGAGAGAGATTGAATGAATGAGCGTATATTTAACAGAGGATCAGTCATTTCCACGGAGGGCGGTACGTTTCTGGAACGTCCGAAGCTGACCGGGCTTTTCGCGGATGCCATAAAAAAACCGCTGATCATTGTTTCGGCGGGCGCCGGATACGGCAAAACCCTCGCCGTCTACTCCTTCCTTCAGAATTACGACACTCTTACGATGTGGTTTCAGCTTTCCGAGCACGACAATGTGGGTGCCAGGTTTTGGGAGAATATTGCGAATACTGTCGCGCTGAAAAACAAGCGATTTGCGGAGCGTCTTTTGGAGATCGGTTTCCCCGAAACGGAAGAACTTTTTGGAAAATTTATTTCGTCGTTTAAAGACGAAATCTTGTCTGCGGGGAAAAGTGTAATGGTGTTCGATGATTTTCATCTTATACATGAAAAATCAGTTTCCCAGTTTATGGAGAGGGCCATCAAATCCCCGATATCGAATATAACCACTGTCCTCATTTCGCGGACAGATCCGGACATTAACATTGTCAGACTGCAGTCACAGAGGATGGTGACCATCATAGGCGAGGACGACCTGCGCATGACGGAGGCCGAGACCGCGCAGTATTTCCAGCTGCTCGGAATTCATCTTTCGCCGCAGAGCATCGCCAATATCTGCCGCGACACGGTTGGATGGGTTTTCGGGATGAATCTGATCAGTTTAGCCCTGAAAAAAGCTCCTGATCGGGAGCAAAGCGCGCGTATCGCCATGAAGCTGAACATCTTCAAAATGATCGAAAACGAAGTGTTTATCGTCAGTTCGGAGAGATTGCAGCGATTCTTGATAAAGCTGTCCCTGATAGAGCACCTTTCGGCGGAGTTGGTTTCGATTCTTGCCGAAGGCGACGAAAACCTCGTCGATGAATTGAAGGGGATCAGCTCTTTCGTGCGGCGCGACACCCAGCTGCAAACATATTTTATTCATCATCTCCTTCTCGAATATCTGCGCCAAAAGCAGAATATTCTGACGGAAGACGAAAAACATGACGTCTATTTAAAGGCGGCCCGCTGGTGTGAGGATAACGACTACAAGATGGACGCCGTTTCGTATTACGGCAGGGCCGGCGAATACAAGGAGATCATCGATATCGTCTATCATTTCAACATACAGTTCCCTTACGAACAGGCCAAGTTCATCCTTGACATCTACGAGGGGGCCCCGGCCCATTTGCTGGAATGTTTTCCCCAATACTACCGCCAGTATACGGCCCTGCTCCTGAACCTCAATCGGCAAAGCGAAGCCTTGGCTAATGTCAAGGAGCTCATCGAGAGATATTCGGCTCTGCCAGCTTCCGATTTCAGCAATCACGTTCTCTGCGACGCCTATATGTCGCTGGGTATCGCGAAATATATGACCGCGCCGCATACAGGGCGCTATGATTTCTATGAATCCTTCGAAAAAGCGCACTACTATTACAATCTGAACCCTTACCGGGAATCCGCCATGGCTAACAGCGTAACCCTGAGCGCGCTGGTTTCCAAAGTCGGCACTGCGCGGAGCGGCGCGATGGAGGAATATATAGACTCTCTGACACGTTCTCTGCCGGCGCTTGTAAATATTTTGAATGGCCTCTTGTCCGGGCTGGACGATCTGGCCAGGGGCGAACTGTATTTTTACAAAAGCGATCTGGACAGCTCCGTTAAGTCTTTGAGAAAATCAATTCAGCAGGCGGAGGAGCGAAACCAGTACGAGGTGATAAACAGGGCGCTCTTTTATCTTCTTCGCATCGCGGCGGCCAAAGGTGATTTCGCGGAAATTCAGTCGGTGTTTAAACACTTGGAAACGCTGCTCGAAGTGAGGGAGTATCACTCGCGCTTCACGACTTTCGACATTATATCGAGCTGGTACTATGCCATTCTCAACCAGCCGAGCCTGATCGCTCAATGGATATTGAACGGCGATTTCGGAAAGGGTTATCCCGGCATATTCAAGGCTGATTTCGGGGACTTCGTCAGGGCGAAATTTTATTATTCGGACAAGCGATACCACAGACTCATCTCCTTCATCGAAAGCAATCCGGCTTTCTGCGACGTGCTGTTTGGAAAACTGGAGATGAAACTGCTTATGGCGGCGAGTCTGTATCAGCTCAAAGAGAGGGACGCGTCTCTGGCTGCTCTGAAGGAGGCTTATGAACTCGCGTCGGCAAACGCCCTTACGATGCCGTTCATAGAACTGGGCAACGATATGCGCACGCTGACGAGGGCGGCGATGAGGGACAAAAACTGCGGTATCCCCGCCCAATGGCTCGAACTTGTGAATCGGAAGTCGGCCACCTATGCGAAGCGGCGGCTTCAAATCATTTCGGAGTATAAAAAAGCGAACAATATAAGTGACGACCTGCGAATTTCGCCAAGAGAGCTGGAAATTCTCAGAGACTTATGCGACGGTCTCTCGCGCGCGGAGATAGCGGCGAACCGCGAATTATCGGTTTCAACCGTGAAAATGGTGCTGAACACGATATACACTAAACTGGGCGCCAGCAGCCTGGCTGATGCCATTAAAATCGCCATAAACCGAAATTTGATAAAAAAGTGAGATTCAAACGCGCCGCCGGCATGAGCGGTCCGTTTCATCCGCGGTATCGTCCGCCTCGCTCAATGGTACAGCGCCGTCAGAATGCGGCATCGGCCTGCCGTGATTTTGGAAATACTTTACAGACTGTATTTTGTGATTTTTTTATAAAAAAATAGCCGTATTTTAGTGATTACAACATGCAGCCCTCGGCAGACTTTGAGAATTCAATCCTGTAAAAAAAATATTTTTTGCGACGTAAATTAGTTTAGTTTGTGTATATCATGTGATTACAAAATGTTTTATAAATATTTTGTAATTAATATGCGGCGTCGCAAAAAGGCATCGCCGGTCGATAGTCCGCACGAAGGAGGAGTGAAAATGTCAGTACGCGTTAAAATTTTCCTTGCGATGATGCTGGCAGCTGCGGTTTTGACAGCCGCGAGTATCAGTATCGGGCTTATCGTCATACAGAAACTGCCGCTTGAGGAAATGGGCGGCGGCGGACCCGTTTCAAAAAGTATCTCCGGGTGGGTTTTACCTTACTCCATGAATACCGCGGCGGTTTTTCTGCCGCTGGGAACTCTGCTCGCACTCGCGGCCTCGGGAAAACTCGTAAAGCAGCTTCAAAAGACGGAGGATATGGCGGTGCGCATCCCCGAACCGGCTGAAACCGCCGCAAGCATATCGGAAGCCAGAAGTCAGATCATAGCAGACATGCGGCACGAGATGCGCAAGCCGCTCAATTCCGTCGTCCGGATATCCCGCTGTATGCTCGATAAAGAGGAGGCGACTGAGGAGACGAGGGACAACGTGGAAAAAATCCATAACGCCGGAATGACCCTTCTCGGCATCATAAACGATATCCTGGATGTTTCCAAAGTGGAAACGAAGAAATTTGAAATAACGCCGGTTGAATATGACGTGCCCAGTCTGATAAACGACATCGTCACGCTGAACGCCGCTAACGTCGGAGACAAGCCGATAAGGTTCGGACTCCATATAGGCAGGGGCATACCCGGCAAGCTCTTCGGGGACGAGCTCCGAATCGAATTGGTCTGCAATAATTTACTCGGCAATGCGTTCAAATTTACCCAGGAGGGGAAAATAGATCTGTTTTTCGACTGCGAGAAGGTCGGAGACAGTGAGTGGCTCACCATTCGGGTAGCCGACACTGGAATCGGCATACCACCGGAGGACATGGAAGGACTTTTTTCAGGTTATAACAGGGTTCACTCTAAATCGGGCGGAAATATAGAAGGGACTCGTCTGCCGATCACGAAAGCGATTGTGGTAAAGATGGGCGGCGCCATCACCGCGGAGAGCGAATACGGGAAAGGCAGCGTTTTCACGGTGAGACTTCCCCAAGGGTTCATAACGGATACGCCCATTGAAGACGAAATAGTGAAAAACCTGCGGCGATTCTGCCAAAACGGAAGATGGCTGCCGGACGAAACGAAAATTGTGCATGTCCAGCTCCCTCACATCAGAGTTCTCGTTGTCGACGACATCCAGGCCAATCTGGACATAATGAAGGAGCTGCTGGAACTCTACGGCATGAAAGTGGACTGTCTGACCAGCGGATGGCAGGCAATCCAAAGAATATCCGAAGAAACTGTTTTTTACGACGCTGTGTTTATGGATCACATGATGCCGGAGATGGACGGTGTTGAAACCGTGCGCGTCATTCGTGAAAATATAGGGAGCGAATACGCGCAGAGTATACCGATCATCGCCCTCACCGCAAACGTGACAACGGAAAATGGGAAAAAATATCTTGAAAAAGGATTTCAGGCGTTTCTTTCCAAACCGGTCGACGTATTTCAGCTGGACGCAGCCGTCATCCATTGGCTGCGCAGTAAAGAAATTAAAAAAGAATATTTTGAAAGTCACAAACTCGAGGAGCCCCTGGACGCCGTTTTATCGTTAATCGGCTATCCCGCTGACTGGGTGTCCGCAGACTCGCGCTAGATGTATTCCAATAACCTGCTCACGGACGCCTTGTCGATCTTGATCAGTCAAGCCTTGACTTAAATCCGGGCGCGCCAGATTCCAATTTCAGGCCGTACAAAGGCGTATGCGGCTTGAAATTGGAATCAGACGCGCCGGTGACGCCATATAACCGTCAGTCGTTCATTATTTCATTTTCTTTTTCAACGAGCGCCGCGTCTATTTTTTTGATCGCTTCGTCCGTTATGTCCTGGATCTCCTTCTGGTATTTTTTGAGATCGTCCTCGCTGATCTTCGAATCTTTCTCCAGCTTTTTGAAGGAGTCCACTATCTCGCGGCGGATATTCCGCGTCGCGACGCGCGACTCCTCCGCGTATCTGCCGACCAGCTTTGTAAGCTCCGCCCGGCGTTCCCGGGTCAGTTCCGGCATGTTGAGCCTGATGATCTCGCCGTCCGGCTGGGGGTTGATGCCGAGAGGGGAGGCCTGGATAGCTTTTTCCACCGCCTTCAGCGCGGTTTTGTCCCAGACCGTTATCACGATCTGCCGAGGTTCCGGAATATTGACGGTCCCCAGCTGCTTCAAGGGCATCGCCGTTCCGAAGTAATCGACCTTGATGTCCTCCACGAGAGCCGGGTGAGCGCGGCCCGTGCGGATACCCGCGAACGTTCCTTTGAGATGCTCCAATGCCTTTGCGGTGCGCCCCTTCAAATCTTTCAGCAGTGTTTGCGGCATTAACGATCACTCCCTTTATCTGTCGCGTTTCAATTGTCTATGAGACCATCGAACCTATACGCTCTCCGGCTATCAGCAATTTCGAGAGGTTTCCCCTTTGCCTCACATCGAAAACGATGATGGGCATTTTATTCTCCATACATAGGGAGAACGCCGCTCCGTCCATCACCCTCAGACGAAGCCGCAGGGCGTCCGCGAAACTCACCTCCGCGAGAAAGGCCGCGTCCTGAAACTTTACAGGATCTTTGTCATATATACCATCTACCTTTGTAGCTTTCAAGAGGCAATCTGACTTTATTTCCGTGGCGCGGAGGGCCGCCGCCGTATCTGTCGAGAAAAAGGGCGACCCTGTGCCGGCGGCGAAAATAAGTATGCGCCCTTTTTCGAGATGACGCGTCGCGCGGCGTGTTATGAAGGGTTCGGCTATGGAGCGCATTTCTATGGCTGTCTGCACTCTGGTGGGGACGCCGAGCTGCTCCAGCGCGTTTTGCAGGGCAAGCGCGTTTATCACCGTCGCCAGCATACCCATCTGATCGGCCTGTACTCTCTCGATGCCCTGCTCCTCCGCCTGGGCCCCGCGTATGAAATTTCCTCCCCCGACCACCATGGCGATCTGCACGCCGGCGTTGGCCGCGTCGGTTATCTCCGAGCATATCTCGTTGATCACCGGGTAGTTCAGGCCGAACTTTTCGCCGCCGGCGAGAATTTCTCCGGACAGCTTCAGAAGCACTCTCTTGTATTTGCCTGCCATCTGCGGCACCCCCTGCGTACATAAAAAAGCGAGGGAGCAATCCCTCGCTTTTTGTGAAATTATCTTTTAATCATGCTCCTACAGCGAACCGGGCCATCCTGCGGACTACGATATTTTCACCCATCTTTGCTATCTCGGTTATGACGAGGTCCTTCACCTTGACCTTCGGGTCGCGGATGTAATTCTGCTCCAAGAGGCAGCTGTCCTGATAGAACGCCGATATCTTTCCGTCGGCTATGCGGTCCACTATATTGGCGGGCTTGCCCTCTTCGAGAGCCTGCTTGCGGTAGATATCCTTCTCTTTTTCGATGTCCTCCGCCGGAACATCCTGTTCGGAGATATAAAGCGGGTTGGCGGCGGCTATCTGCATGCACAGCTCGTGCCCCAGTTTCTTGAACTCGTCCGTCTTCGCCACGAAATCGGTCTCGCAGTTTAGTTCGAGGAGCACTCCGATCTTGGCGTTCGTGTGGATATAGCTGAAAATACTGCCCTGGGAGGCTGCGCGTTCCGCTTTCTTGGCTGCCTTGGCTAGCCCCTTCTCACGGAGGTAGTCGATCGCTTTCTCTATATCGCCGCACTCCGCCAGCGCGTTGCGGCAGTCCAGCATACCCGCGCCTGTGCGGGCTCTCAGTTCCTTTACCGATTCGGTATCAGCCATCTTGCATCTCTACTCCTTCCAGCCCTTGTGCTCTTCCAGTTCCTGGTTGGCGGCCTTCTCGCCGACTTCAGAATATGTGTCGTCGAGCTTGGCCCTTATCTCTATACTCTCGTCTTCCGGGGAAGAAGCCTCGGTATCGTCGCCGTACGGCTCATGTATCCCGTCCACGCCCTGGCGTCCTTCGATGAAAGCGCTGGACATCAGGTTGACTATCAGCTCTATGGCCCTGATCGCGTCGTCGTTGCCAGGAATGGGGTAGTCGATGACTTCGGGGTCGCAGTTTGTGTCGACTATGGCGATCACTGGCACCCCGAGCTTGCGCGCCTCCAGGACCGCTATGGTCTCCCTGCGCGGGTCTATCACGAACAAGGCGGAAGGGACTTCCTTCATGTTTTTGATGCCGGAGAGAGATTTTTCCAGTTTTTCGCGTTCTTTGCGGAGTTTTATTACCTCTTTTTTAGGATACTTGTTGATAGAGCCGTCTTCGTCCATTCCTTCGAGTTCGACCATGCGGTTGACGCGTTTGCGGATGGTCGCGAAATTTGTCAGAAGACCTCCGAGCCACCTCTGATTGATGAAAAACTGTCCGCAGCGCAGAGCCTCGTCCCTGATAGGGTCCTGAGCCTGCCGTTTTGTGCCCACGAAAAGGACGCTCCCGTTGCTCTTGGCCGTCTCACGGACGAAATCATAGGCCCGCTCGAGACCCTTTACGGTCTTCTGGAGGTCTATGATGTAGATTCCGTTCCTCTCGGTAAAAATATACGGCTTCATTTTCGGATTCCATCTGCGGGTCTGATGGCCGAAATGAACGCCGCACTCCAACAGCTGCTTCATATTGACAACGCCCAATTTTATTCCTCCTTGTTTTTACCTCCGCCGGATTCACCTCGCCCCGCCCGCCGTTATAACGGCGACAAAAGAGCGATCCTCCGGCGTGTGTTTTAAGCGAAAAATATACTATCATACTTTCCCGGCGCCCGCAATAGCTGAGAAGCTGCGGTGTCGTGCAGGAGAAGCTCCGGTAGCTGCGAGACCATGCCGGATATATTGCGGCGCTGATAAGCGGACTTTATGATAAATTCCTCCAAATTCGATGATCTTTTCAGCCGAAAGGCCGTCCGAGCTCATGTAGCGGGCTTGAAGAACAGTATCTCGCCGTCGTCGTTTTCGGCAATGATGTCTTCGGCTGATAATGTCAGCGCGGGTTTTCTCCCTTCGCCAATGACCCTAAAAAGTGATAAAATATGTTAGTGAATTTTAACTTTGTCTGGCTTGAGGTTGAAATCCGGGTGAGCGTTGTGAGAGGTGGCACAAAGGCAATGCTGGAAATGGGAAATTCCATCGAATGGTCGGAGTCGCAGTGTTTCAGGCGATTCGATGCGGGAGGCGGTTTCAGCCATTTTGAGGCGAAGGAGGGGGCGTCTGATGGGTTTGTCAGGCAGATTGTGTTTGACGCGGGGTTCTGCGTGGAGTGCTTTAACTGTCGGTTCAAGCGTCCCGCGAGGAAATATTACAGCGCCGACATACCATTTATAGAAATGCTGTACCTCGATTCGGTCGGCGCGGCTGGCAGAAAATTTGACGGCGGCGGTTTTTCGGTGAGAAAGGGCATGTATGTCTTCATGCACGAGGATGATGCCGGAGAACTAGTGTTCACGCCGGGCACCGCGATCAAGGGCACGAGGGTGGTGGTCCGCGAAAAGTTTTACCGCGGCTGCCTCGGGAGAAAATTCCCGGAGGAGATTCTCGACTTTCGTAAATTAAGCCCGAGCGAAAACCCCGATCATTCGAATCCGCAGCTGCGTCTTGCCCTGGGCCAGCTCGAAAGGAGCGTTGGGCGGGGCGTCTCCTCCGCTCTGTACTACGAGAGCAAGATAGCGGAACTGCTGTTCCTGGCAGTCTCCGAAGGCCTCTCCGAGCCGAGCGGGCATGACGGAGACGCGAGGCGCTTGAACGAGGCGGACCTGCAGGCGGTGAGCCTGGCGAAACGCATCATAGACGAGCGGATATCCGTCCCGCCCAAAATAGCGGAACTCGCTTCCATGACCGGCACCGGCGCGACTAAGCTTCAGATCGACTTCAAGCTCGCTTTCGGCCATACAATCCATGACCACGTTCAGAAAACTCGCATGAAGGAGGCTCTCCGTAAAGTCGAAAACAGCGATGAGTCCCTTTACTCGATAGCGAAAAGCGTCGGATGCAAAAATTCCGGGCATTTTTCCAGGATATTCAAGTCCGCTTTTGGAGTTGCTCCCAGCGAATACAGGCGTTTCAGAAAATGACGCCTGGGGCGTAAAAATTGCCCGGCATATTCGAATCCATCGATTCCGCTTTTTTTGAGATGTTATCCGTTTAAAATTGGCAGAAACGCCGCCTCAGAAGATTGACCGCACCGCCGCGAGTGCCGATAATCATGCTGTTTGTTCGAACAAACTATGCGGCGGGCGTTTCCTCTCGTCCAAACGCGCTGTAAATTCTGTCTAACGCCGATCTGCGATCGGGCGCACGAAGCCAAAAAGTTTGACCTCGGCGTCTGCGCGCTTTTGCATGTGGTATTCAGCGCACGGCTCTCGTCGGATTGTCGCAAATCGGACTTGTAAGACCCGCGATCAGCGAATATGCGAATAGGAGGTAAAAAAATAATGAAGATTTCCCGAAGCAGACAGAATATATCGCGTGAAACAGTGTTTCGAACGGGCGTTTTTGTGACAGCCGTATGTCTGGCGCTCACCTTTGCCGCGCCGTCTCTGGCTGGTGTGTTCATGGTTTTCCCGGAATACAGTCTCGCCCCCGCCGGAAAGACCGTAAAAATCGAATCGACCGTCTCGGACTCTCTGCCTCAGTTCGGAAGCTCAGGCTACGGCCCAGGCGTGACGATATCGGGCTCCATAGTGAACGGAGAGGGGTCCGAAAACGATTTGGACTTTTACCGATCAGATAGCAGTACCGGGTATACGTACACGAAAGATCGGTTTGACGGGTTTGGCGAGGACGTGATCGGACTTCTGGTGGACAGCGGCGTTTCATACGCCGTGATTGGGAGCAGCGAGGGAACGTCGATCGTCTCAGTCGCTTTGACATCGAGCAGCAAACGCTATTTCTCCAAAGCGTTCATCAACCTGACTGGCGGCGACGTACGCATCACAACCCCTGTGGCAGATGCGGGGGACGGCGTGCTGGAATTGGTCCCGGCGACCGACATAGCGAGCGCGCGGCCAGGGGACACGGCCAGATTCAAACTGTATCTCAACGGCTCGCCAAAGTCAGACGAAACTGTCAGTGTCAGCAGCAATGACGTTACGTTAGGCAGTGGAACCACTGACGGCGATGGTGAAGTCGAGCTGACTCTGCCTGGTTACGGCGCGTCTCCGCGTGCGGGAGGGTACTGCTACGTGTACTCCGAGGTGTATGATAACGGTACCACGTATCAGGCCTCCCTCAATTTCCGTCTCGGCTCCGAGAGCATATCCGGAAACCTGGTAGCGCGAAACGATGCCTTATTGCAATTCGGCGCCACGATGAGGATAGGCCCGCTGCGCTGGATGGAAGAAATGGGGTACACATGGGCGAGATTTTTGATCGATGAGCCGGCGGGCGAGTCCCACTTCATATACGGCGAGGACGGACAGCTCGAGGACACTCCCGGATATTCGTTCACCATGCCGATGGATTCGGCCGCGGGCGATTTAAGGGGAGTGTCCGGAGTTTACAGCATGGGGATAGTGCTCACCCCGAGCAATATCGGGCAGGAGACTTACGACGAAATATTGAGACAGATCGAGGAAGAGGACGGAGTGACCGCTGAAGGGCCTTATTACGAGACAGGGCCGGGCTTTTTTAAGCGAAACTCCATTCGCCTCATGGCTCGTTTCGCGGACGGCGCGGCGGAGGACATGTCGGATGTGTTCCAGTGCTATCTGTTCGAGCCAGACGCCGACGGAGTGAGGCTTTACTTCGGAGGGCTGTTCACCGATTCGCCAGCGGTCGGCGGGGAACATTACTCCAAGCGCGAATTCGACGACCCTTCCGACCCGGAGTATGGGGAAGTGCTTCCTTTCATATTCGACGGCAAAGCGGACGGCGTGCTGCAGGGCGAGTTCTGGGCGAGCTCAGTCCCGCAGGATTCGGAGGATGACAGCAGCGGCGGCTGCGTCTCCGGGTTTTCCGCGGCGGCAGCCCTTCTGGCGCCTCTGGCCGCGGCTTTTATCGCAAAGCGCCGCAGGCCGGATCTTTTGAAATAAACCCCGCCGCTCCCGCGATCAATGGAACGTTGGAGACGGTCAGGGATTTCCGGCTGGATCTGCTGAGGAATCCCGATCCGCGAATGAGGCGAGCGATCAGTCAGATACCCCCGGATTTGCGGGGGTATCTGACGTTTCGGTCTGACTTGTGAATCGATCCGCTTTGATCTGTCATAAAATATGGACGGCGATTCCCCGCGCCAAGTCGTGGTGTGCCACCGCGTGCGTACGTTCTGCTTTCCCGTTATGTCTCGGAAGCCGCGGCTAGGATTCTTTTGTGCGAAATGCCGTGCTCCGCGCAGCGCCGTTCAAACACGGCCTGCTTATCAGAACCGGCAGGCGCGTTTGTAAACTCTGTACCGCTGTTTGTTTAAACGCATCGGACCGGAAACGGGGGAAAAAGGATCGCTTATTCAAGGAACCGAGCGGCGCTGCGGCCGCTGTTCCCGACATCAGATGAGGACTTCTCCTTCTCTCCGGTACATATCATTGCAGAATGTATCCGATGGCTTGACAAAGCCTATGACATCTCCTATTATTGCGATAAACCGTTTGTAGCATAATATTCACAAAATCATCATTATTATTTATAAAATAAAGGGGAGACTGTTATGAAAAAGTTATTGTCGTTTTTTATTGTCGCTTCACTTATGGTCATGGCGCTCGCCGGCTCGCTCACGGCCGCGGACAGGACGCTGACGGTGAGAAAGACGTCCGCGCTTGTGTCGACCGACTGGGACAGGATCACAACCACATCGGACGCTCAGATAATATGTATAAACGTGTTCGAGGGCCTCTACGGGATCAACGAGGCGCGCGGCGGTTACTACAACGAACTCGCGAAGGAAGTCAAAATAAGCGAGGACCAGCTCACTTACACGATCACCCTCAACGACGCTACATTCCAGAACGGTTTGCCTCTCAAGGCGTCCGACGTGGTTTT
>JAISYN010000038.1 GCA_031269915.1 Synergistaceae bacterium | reverse complement strand
GAGTTGATGGGCATCGACACGGAACGTATATTTACGCTCGTTTTCGGTCTGGGCGGAATGTGCGTCGGCATCGCGGGAGGTTTTATGACGTCGTACCTCCCGGTGTTTCCTGAGGTCGGCGCGCTTTTCAGCCTTATAGCGTTTGTAGTCGTGGCTCTTGGCGGTTTCGGAAGCATTCCGGGGGCGCTCTGCGCGGCGCTTTTGATAGGACTGGTGGAGTCTTTCGCCGGTTTTTACATCGCTCCGGTAGTGAAGTACGTCGCTGTTTTCGCCCTTTATCTGGCCGTCATCATGGCGCGGCCAAAAGGTCTTTGGGGGTGGTGAGGGGCATGACTGAAGGGAAAGACAGAGTGTTTCGTTGGTTATGGTACGGCCTTGTGGCGGCGCTCATCGCGCTTGCCCTTATTCCGGGCGCTATAGGCGACGCGTTTTACGCGCACGTCCTGGTGCTTGTCCTGCTCTACGCCAGCATGGCACAGAGCTGGAATATACTTGGCGGTTACTGCGGTCAGATATCGTTCGGGCATTCGGTGTTTTTTGGAATAGGCGCTTACGGAGCGGGGATGGCGATGGTCACGTACCATTCCACGCCGTGGCTAGGGACGCTCGCCGGAGCGATACTGGCGGCGGCGGTAAGCGTAATCGTCAGTTGGCCCTGTTTCAAACTGAGGGGACATTACTTTGCCATAGCCACGTTCGCCATCGTCGAGATATTCGGCAGGCTGTTTCTGGTGTGGGACTGGATAGGCGGAGCGCTTGGACTGGATTATCCCATAATGGACGATTCGTGGCGATATTTCCTGTGGTCGAGCGACAAGACCGGTTACTACACCGGAGCGGTCGCTCTTTTTGTGCTGGTGTTCGGCTCCGTGCGCTTCATGGAAAAACGCCGCTTCGGTTATTACATGAGAGCTGTTCGGGAGGGACAGGAGACTGCCGAATCCCTGGGCGTCAACAGCACCGGAGTCAAGCTCGCCGCGATGGCTGTATCGGCGTTTCTGGCGGCTATATGCGGGGCGTTCTTCGCGCAGTATAATTACAGGGTCGACCCTCCGATGACGCTTTCACTCGATATGTCGATGAAATTCGTTCTGATAACGATACTGGGAGGAATGGGAACTTTCTGGGGGCCGCTTTTGGGCGCCGCGGTCCTGATACCGCTCCAGGAATACACAAGGACATATCTCTCCCACTTAGGAGCGGGCGTCGACCAGATAATATACGGAATACTCATAATGTTCATGATGATACGTCAGCCGAAGGGCATCATGGGATTTCTGGCGGAATTCGGCGTACTGGGAAATAAGCGCCGGAGCGCGGGCGCGGACGGAGGCGGTGAATGATGCCTTTACTGGAAGTGAGCGGACTTACTATGAAATTCGGCTCGCTTGCCGCTAACAAAGACGTATCGTTCGACGTCGGGGAAGGACAGATAGTTGGACTTATCGGCCCCAACGGTTCCGGCAAGACGACCCTTTTCAACTGCGTGTCCGGCATGTACAAGCCCGCGGCAGGACGAGTCGTGTTCGCGGGAACGGACGTGACTGGAATGGCGATGTTCAAGATAGCCCGTATGGGGTTAGCCAGAACTTTTCAGGTGGTGCGTCCCTTGAACGACATGACCGTGATGGAGAACGTGCTGGTGGGGGCGTATCTGCACCATCCAAGCGAAACACGGGCGCGCGAGGAGGCGGAGCGCTGCATTGAACTCTGTTATCTCGGCGAGTGGCGCGACAGACCGGCCGCCGCCATGACCATAGGCAACAAAAAACGCCTCGAAGTGGCCCGCGTACTCGCCACGTCGCCTAAGATGATTTTGCTCGACGAGGCGGCCGCCGGACTTACCTCGACAGAGGCGAACGAAATGGTTTCACTCATAGTAGGGCTCAGGAACAACGGAATGACCATCCTGATGGTCGAACATATAATGGAGGCGATAATGCCGATATCGGACAAAATGGTCGTCTTGAGCGGCGGCGTAAAAATAGCCGAAGGCCCGCCGGGCGATATCAGCAGAAACGAAGAGGTTATCACGGCGTATCTGGGGGAAAAATTCAGCAAGCGTTTGATCGAGTCCGAGAAACTGAGAGGAGAACGGCAATGAGCGTTCCTATCCTCCAGATATCGGATGTCTCATGCTATTACGGCGCAATTCGGGCCATAAACGGCGTATCGCTCGAGGTACAAAGAGGCGAAATCGTCGCCATCATCGGAGCGAACGGTTCGGGCAAGTCCACGCTGATGAAATCTGTCGCGGGGTTGATACGTCCGAACAGCGGCGGCATAAAGTTCGAGGGCGCGGAAATATCCGGCGTTCCGGCGAACAGGATAATTTACAAGGGCATAAGTTACGTGCCGGAGGGGCGCAGGCTTTTTGCCAATCTGTCCGTCAGAGAGAACCTGGAGCTGGGCGCTTTCAGCGAGCGCGACAGACGTCTCGTGGATGAGCGTATAGAGGCCGCGTTCGAACTGTTTCCTATATTGAAGGAACGCGAACGGCAGCTCGCGCAGACGATGAGCGGCGGCGAACAGCAGATGTGCGCTATTGCACGCGGCCTTATGAGCGATCCGAAACTGCTTATGCTCGATGAACTGTCTCTCGGGCTCATGCCCAGCCTCGTCGAAAAAGTGCTCGAATCGGTCGTCGAGATAAACAAAAAGGGAGTGACCGTATTGCTGGTCGAGCAGATGGTTCAGGAAGCCCTCGAAATAGCTTCGCGCGCCTACGTGATACAGGTCGGCAGAATAGTGCGCGAAGGCACGGCGGACGAGCTGCTCAATTCCGACGAAGTGAGAAAAGCCTATATGGGAATGTGATTTGCCGGTTGACGCGCGCGAATTCGCGCGCCGGATGTTGGAGGCCGCAAGGATGAAGGGAATTGTAACGGTACTGGGGAAAGACTCGGTCGGCATCATCGCGAAGATTTGTTCGTATATGTCCGATAGAAACGTCAACGTCCTCGACATATCGCAGACTATCGTCGACGGATATTTCAACATGATGATGGTAGTGGACTTGAATGGCGCATCGGAACCTCTGGCGTCGATGGCTGTGGGGCTCGAAATCCTGGGGCGCGACATCGGCGTTGTCGTGCGCCTGCAGCACGAGGATATTTTTAACGCAATGCACAGGATATAAGCCGTGATAACCATAAACGAAGCGCGCGAAACCATCCGCATGATCTCCGAGGCAAATCTGGACGTCAGGACGATAACGATGGGGATAAACCTTTTGGATTGCGCCGACAGCGATTGCAAAGCTTTTTGCAAAAAAATCTACGGCAAGATAACGCTCAAAGCCGAACATCTCGCACGTACAGGAGACGAGATTGCCCGCGAGTACGGCGTCCCCGTGATAAATAAGCGCATATCCGTCACTCCGATAGCGATAGCGGCCGCCGGCTGCCGCTGCGAGGACTACGTCGAGGTGGCGCGTACTTTGGACAGGGCGGCGGAAGCGGTCGGGGTGAATTTCATCGGCGGTTTTTCCGCGCTCGTTCATAAGGGAATTACGCCGGAGGACAATAAACTGCTGGATTCCGTTCCAACCGCTCTTGCGGAAACCGAGCGCGTCTGTTCGTCCGTCAATGTGGGTTCCACCCGTTCCGGAATAAACATGGACGCTATCAACATAACCGCCCGCATAATCAGGGACTCTGCCATGATGACGCGCGATAGGGATTCCATAGGCTGCGCCAAGTTCGTGGTGTTTTGCAACGCGGTGGAGGACAATCCGTTCATGGCCGGCGCTTTTCACGGCGTCGGCGAAGGAGACGCCGCCATCAACATTGGAATCAGCGGTCCCGGAGTTGTAAAGCGCGCTGTCGAGTCTGTGCGCGGCGCGGACTTCGAGACGCTGTGCGAGACAATTAAACGCACCGCGTTCAAAATAACGCGCGTCGGCCAGCTTGTCGCTCAGGAGGCGTCGCGCAGACTGGGCGTCCCCTTCGGGGTGATTGACCTGTCTTTAGCGCCGACTCCGGCCGCGGGGGACAGCGTCGCCGAGATCCTGCGGGAGATGGGGCTTGAACATCCGGGCGCGCCGGGCACTACGGCGGCGATAGCGATTTTGAACGATAATGTTAAAAAAGGCGGAGTCATGGCCAGTTCTTATGTTGGAGGCCTGTCCGGGGCTTTCATACCCGTCAGCGAGGATCGCGGAATGATGGAAGCCGTCACGTGCGGCGCGCTGTCCTTGGAAAAACTGGAAGCGATGACCTGCGTCTGTTCCGTGGGAATAGATATGGCCGCCATTCCAGGTGACACCACCACGGACGCGCTGTCCGGGATTATTCTGGATGAGATGGCGATAGGGATGATAAACAATAAGACGACAGCCGTCAGAATAATCCCCGTAATAGGTAAAAAAGTGGGGGATACCGCCCATTTCGGCGGTTTGCTGGGCGAGGCCCCCGTAATGCGCGTGAACGGTTTCGACTGTTCCGCTTTCGTCCGCAGGGGCGGACGTATACCCGCGCCGATTCACAGTTTCAGAAATTAGCCGTAATGTGAGCGCCGCTTTAGCCTCCGGGTGATGTGAGACCCCATGTAGCCAACAGCGTCATAAAACCCCTTTTACCGAAAAACTTCACGCCCATCGCAGAACGGCTGACCAGGCCGCTCATTGTTCCGAATATGGGGGGGAGGCGAAGTTCGCCTCCCCGATGTGAGAAGATAGAGATGTGAAAATTCGCGCTCCTTTCGGATTCTCTGGATCCACTTGGGAGAATGGAAGCAGGGGGCATTCCGTCGGAGGCTAAACAAAACCGCCCCCCTTATTTAGAGGGCGGCACAAAATTTTCTTTATGCAACCTCCCCTTTCCAAATGGGAGGCACGGCCGTTTCCCGCCGTACCCTATCGGCCACCCCCCATAGGTCGTCACCTTTAGGAGGTATGGCTCGGAGAGCGATATTTTGTTTGTTTTAATAATAAGATAAATTGTATTGAAAAGCAATATGGGCAGCGCGTCCCAAATCCGCAGGCAAAATCTCGGGCTCCGCCCGAACCCGCCAGGGAGCAAGCTCCCTGGACCCTCTTCAAAATTTTTTCTTTCCCCCTTCTGGTGAAAGAAAAAATTTGTAAAGGGGTCATGGGGACTAGTCCCCTGCCGGGGTTCGGGGCGGCGCCCCGAGGTT
>JAISYN010000246.1 GCA_031269915.1 Synergistaceae bacterium | reverse complement strand
AAGACCGTCCGATAGGCGGGCTGGGGATATTTATGACGCGCCAACTGACCGACGGGATCGAATACGAACGCGTGGATGAATGCAATATCCTGCGCATACGAAAAACCCGGATAACTCCTAAGTAATCTTGATTATACGCTTGAGTAGTTTTGATTGTACCCTTGAACAGGTAACGAAAAGTTCGCCCGAGGGATCGTCTTCTTGCAATCATATGGCGGAACAGGCATACTATAGACATTACAGTATGTGGGGGAACCGCGTATGGCTAGTGGTTTATTGTAGCAGCCGACCGAAAACGCGCAGAAGTAGACGCGCCATGTTGCGCACGAATAGCCGAACTCAGCGCGCATATCGTATAAAACAAACACCGCCGGCATGCACGCCGGCGGTTTGACAAGGGCGTGAACGCCCTTGAGTAATGGATGAAAATGGGCTAAAATGGCTCCGCAGTGGAGTGTTTATCGCGTAGATAGCGTATACGGGCCTCGTGACGCTCATCCTCATTATCGGCATAAAGGATTTTGGCGTAGGCGTCGCGAAGTTCAATGCTTTGCTTCTTTGTTGCCAGAGCATGCACTTTCATCGCAATACTCTTCCTGCGTGGGCCAGGAATACTCATAGATATCCCAATCCTCAAGCAAATCAATCATGCGGTAAAAGAGCTCCGAGGGAATGGTGACGTTTTTGCTCATGCTGAACACCCCCTAACTCAGTTCGCGCTCGACCACGAGCTTGATCATCCGGTCGTCGAGGATGGATTTTCGATTTTGAGCGCCATAGATCAGTGAACTGGTGCAAGCCTTATTGACCATTCTCGGTATGCCGCCGGAAAACTTGAAGATATCTTCGATCGCGTCATCCGAAAAAATATCCTTCTCGCAGCCCGCGAACTTCAGGTGAGCTTTTATGTACTCGGTAACTTGAATCCGATCCATGTGGCCGACTCCGCAGACAATATCGATTCTCTGGCGGATGGTGGCGTAGGACTGGAGCCTGAGCTTATCCCACAGCTCGGTCTGTCCTGCCAGGATGAGCGCCGGTGGGCTCTGAGATCCATCTTGAAATTGAGGAGGAAACGCACTTCCTCCAACATTTCACGGCCCAGCAGATGCGACTCATCCACAATGGCGACGGGAGTGAGGCCCTGGATGCCCCAATGTCATTAAGTTAAGTCAACAGCGAAGAGGAAAGCCGTAATAGCAAATGAAAAGGCGCAGGGACGAGAAGGCTTCTGTGCCTTATTTGCTAAAACGCCAAAAAACGAGCATAGCAAACAAGCGAGCCGAAAATTCGCTTAGAAGCTATAAAAGGATGAAAAGTTATGCTACTCTGTAAAGGAAGCTGGCCGCCGTTTTAGTACGGATTTTACGTTCGTCCTTCCGATTTGGCCGGACAGGCAAAACTTTCTTGCGGATCAGGGCTTCAACGTCGGGCGGGGGCGCATTGCTCCATAAACGCAGGAAATGTCTGCAAATGTGTATGGCGACGGTAAAATTGGCTTGATAATTGTGTTTTGTGTCTGCCTGTGAAATGACTGCGTGTGAGGTAATCATTTCGGCAAAATTGTACATGATGATTCTTGCGAAGACTTCTTGGATAATGTGCTCCCGCTTCTTGGCGTGAAAATTGACAAGCCCAACAGCATATTTCAGTTCCCTAAAAGATGTTTCGATACCCCACCGCATTCTGTAGAGGTTTTTAAGTTCTTGAGGCGGAAAATCAGAAGAATCCAGATTTGTAATGATAGTTTCATAAGAATCATCAGCAATCTTAAAACGGACAACACGAAAAGAGATAGGGTAAAATTTGTTTGTGTGCAAATCAAGGAAATCAAAAGTAGTTGCAGTGGATAAATGCCGATAGATATCCGGTCTGGACTTGACTTCATTAGTCGCTTTTCTGGTCAGGATTTTATGGATGCAAACATCAAATTCAGAGTCTGACGGTAAAGGCAAGCCGACAAGTATACCCTGTCTGCCTACGTCTCTGACGCGTATAAGGCAATTCCACCCTTTTCTTTCGATATGCGCGAAGATGTTCCAGCTTTCATAAGCCCGGTCACCGATGAGGATAACATTACCCTTGATATAGGAACGGCCAACCAAGTCTACTACCGCTTTCTTCTCATTCTCCTGCCGTTTGGGCTGTATCAAAGCATCTGTATAAAGCCTGTTGCACAGGTCATATATGGCGTTCATATGCAGCAGGTTATAACCCTTAGAGTCGGGCTGGGTTTGGAAATAAGTGTCGGGATCATTCGGATTCGTGGCGATATTGAGGGTTGAGCCATCCACAGCTAGTAATCTATATCCGCGATACGTCTCTACCTCTGAATATGCCCGGGCAAATTCGTTAAGTAAATACTCAAAGGCAATAGGCAAGATTTTATTCCTCTGCTGGATAAAGGCAGAGGTAGTGACCGTGTTGGCTAAAACATTGCAAAAACAGCTGAACGCAGAGGATTGGGAGTGAACAGATGAACATTTTTAACTTGCCGCCGCTTCCCTTGCCGGACGAATTAACTACAATCTTAGCCGAAAGCGGCAATATCCGTATTGAGCGCATCGTCAGCACGGGACAGACTTCCGACTGGTATGACCAAACCGAAACGGAATTTGTAGTGCTTTTGGAGGGCAACGCCGTCATCGAATATTTGAACAGCAAAACCGTGACGCTCGTTTTTATTGGGGAAGTCAACCCCAAAAAGATTGAAACCATAAAGGCGATATTTGATACTGTCACATTCGCACCGTTCATGGCGTCAGTAACACGGCTCGGCACATTTTCGCGTGGGACGCTCTGGTGGGCGGGGTTGCGTGATGATAAACCGCTAATGGATTTACAGCGTGAAATCGAGCATAAACTCGCACTCTGCGGTTTTGAAATGGATGGCCGCAAATACAGCCCTCATATCACGCTCGGACGCGAAGTTATGACGGACGCGAAACCGTGGAATATAGCGCCACTCGGCGAAACGGTCAGCGTGATTGACATGATGAAATCGGAGCGGATTGGTGGTAAACTAACGTATACAGTAATTGCGAGGAATAGATAATATGAGCCAAAACTTCAATAATTTCAAGAACTTCATAAAAATCCTGCTCGTATCCGGTTTTTCAATCGGCGGCGGCAACGACGAAGGTATCTACGCCATCGTGGACTACGACTGGCTGAACGTTCCGCCCGGTGCGCCTATCATGGCACACGGGCGACCCCGAAACCGACCCGCAGGAGTGGCGCATCCGCGTCCTCAATGAACGCGACGACATCGCCTACTCCAAGTGCTTTTTCAAGAAGTCCGGCTATATCACGCGGGAGTTTTATCCGTATTTTCTCGCGTTACGGCGCGGCGGTAGCGACTTTGACGACGAATACTCAGACGGTCTATTCAGCAGCTACGCAAAACGTATTTACGATGTTGCCCGCAGTTATGGCGAGTTGCTGTTGCATGAAATCAAGTCGCTCGGTGGGTTTGGGAAGGACGAAAAGAGCAAATTCAACTCCGTGCTGACCGAGCTTCAAATGCGGTTCTATCTCACGATTT
>JAISYN010000236.1 GCA_031269915.1 Synergistaceae bacterium | reverse complement strand
TATTCGTGGTAATCTATATTTGGTTCTCATTCAAAGACAAGGAGTGGTCGGGAAATGAAAAAGAGGTTCGCGTTAGCTTTGCTGATGGCCCTGGCGGCCTTGTTCGTTGGGGTAGGCTGCGCGTCTTATGCTGCCGCGGCAGGTAATGGCGGGGATAAAGAAGCCGGGATGAAAGAAGTATACGATTTCCTGAAAGGCTGCGGCAACTACTATCTCGCCACTGTGGAAGGCGACCAGCCGAGGGTTCGCCCGTTCGGAAGCCTCGCTATTTTTGAGAGCAAAATCTATTTCCAGACGGGGAAAATCAAGGATGTCTCGAAACAGATGGCCACAAATCCAAAGATCGAGATTTGCGCTTTCGACGGCAAGGGCGCGTGGGTTCGGGTTCAGGCCGTCGCCGTTGACGATCCGAGAAGGGAAGCGAAGCAGTTCCTGCTGGACGCGCATCCCGAGTTGAAAAACATGTATTCGGCTGACGACGATAACACGCAGGTTTTATACCTCAAGGACGCCGTGGCCAGATTCCATTCTTTTAGCGGGACAGGCGAGCCGAGGATCGTAGAGTTCTGAAAGAAGCCGCCATGCGGAATTGTTCAGTGTGAATGGGGCTGAAAGCGAAGTTATCTGAACGCGCGCAAAAGGCCGCGTCGGATACGGCGGCGCTGTTTCTTGCCTTGAAGAGAAAAGAAACGCCTTTGTCCGCCAAAATCTTGATCGGGATTGCCGTATGTTACGCTCTGTCGCCTATAGACCTGATCCCAGATTTCATTCCCGTGATTGGCTTGCTGGACGACGCTATCTTGTTGCCCTTGATAATCGCCGCTGCGGTCAAGCTGACGCCGCCTCCCGTGATAGCCGATTGCCGCCGCGAGGCAGCCGGTATGTGGGCAGGAGGCAAGCCTAAAAAATATCTTTGCGCGGCGCCTGTTGCCGTGATATGGCTGGCTATCATCGCCGGTATTATCAGGGCGTTCCTGTAATGACCAAAGGGGAACAAGGAGTGGGCTGTTTTATTAAGTTCGGCGGTTCCATCGAGAGATTTGCTTCAATCCTTTCCACAAAAATCGGGATAAGCCTGAAGTGGACACAAGCAAATGAAAATATTCAGAGTTTCCTTTTGTTAAACGCTGAGGGCGTCAGCCTATAGGCTTCTTTTTTATCCATTTTTGTTGTATATCTTGTAGCTATACGCTTCCCGCAGTTGGGACAGAAAATCGCTCCGTGGTAAACAGAGAAATCAATCGTGCCTTCGATGATTCGTTCATTGTACATTTTGACGAGATTGCTTTCGCCCACCTTCAAATATCTGGCAATAAGGCATTTGCAATACGCGCAGCACACTTCCAATACGTGACTGCCTCTGACTTTTTTGCAGTTCGGATTTCTGTAAATCTCTATATCCACCGCTTTGCCTTCTTCCTTTGGCCGGTAGTTTAACATAGAACATAACGCATAGCGAGGCAATTTAAAAGCTCACTTTTCGCTGTGACATACGATTTTGCCTTTCCCCCCGCAGGGCAAGCTGGTCGAGAGAAGGACGCAAGTCCGCCGATTGACACACATGCGCTTGGCGGGCAAAAGTCGATAGACTTTGGCTGCCAAGCGCCAGCTTGTCCCATCACCCCAAGATACCTTCGCGCTCGGAGGGGCGTTCAGGAATCAAAAAATCTCAGTTTGGCTCAGTTCGTCTCAAATAATCTCAAAAAAGCACGGTTTGTCTCACTAAGGCTCAGTTCGGGCTCAATAAAGCACAAAATATCTCAGCGGGGCACAGTTTCGCTCACTATGTCTCAGAAAGTCACGGCGCGAATCAGAACTTCTCAGATGGATGCCCCCGCTTTTGTCATGGATCACTGAAAACGGCGTTAATGTAGACCGGGGGGCGAGATATATGGCGTCGAATACCAGAAAGGAGGCTGTCGAACGCGCCGTAAACGGCCTCATCAATGAAGAAGCGGCAATCGTAAGCGCCGATCCGTACCGCTATTCGCTGACCGCTTCCGCGGCGTTTGAGGAAATCGCGCTGCTCCGGGAAAAGGGGATGAGGTTTGAAAAGATATGCGCGGCGTTCGCCAAATCAGGCTTACTGCCGCCTGACGCGAAACCGCACAGCCTTTCCCAGGCTTTTCTCCGGGAAAGAAGGAGGCGGGAGAAAACGATGCCTGCAGCAGCGGCCGGCGATGCGAAAAAACCGGGCGCCACGGAAAGAGACCGGGACGCTAAGTTTTCCCAAAAAACTGAACCGGCAGCCACGGGTTTCGGCGGCGAGGCGGCTGAAAAGGAGAGGATACGGAAGTTGACAGGCACGGTGGTTGACACAGGGCGCGGAAAGATAATCAAGCACACGGACGGCAGTTTTGAGTTTTGAGCTTGAGAAAAGCTGAAAGGGGCGGCAATTATGAGAGACACGATTTTTTACGTCGGCGGCGGGAAAGGCGGGGTCGGGAAAAGTTTGGTATCCATGACGCTCGTCCAATTCCTTATCGACAAATACGGGGAATCCAAAACGATACATCTGATTGAAACGGACGAGTCCAATCCAGACGTAGGGCGCGTGTATAAGGGGCGTATCCCCGTGTCGGCGGCCCTGCTGGACGAAAACGAAAAAGGCTGGATACTGATGTCGGAGCTTATCGAGACCAGCTCCGACACGCTGTATGTCATCAACAGCGCGGCCAGGAGCAACATGGGCATACGCAAGAACGGCCGCAACTTCACAGCGGTATTGGAGAGCGGAAAGGTGCCGTACAACTTCGTCACGCTATGGCCCATAAACCGCCAAAAAGATTCCGTCGAGCTGCTGGAGGATTTTCTGAATCACGTCTCCTTCGGCCCGGTTTACCCGATCCGCAACGAATATTTCGGGGAGCCTGACGATTTCACGCTCTACGCGAAATACTTCGGCGAATCCAATTTGCTGAGATCGCGCGTCGTGAAAATTCTGGATTTCCCGGCCCTCGCCGACATCATCGCCGACGACTTCTACACAGGCGGCAGGACGATCCCGGAGACGGCCGATTCTCTCGGCGCGTTCGCGGCTCAAAGTTTCCTGTCATGGCGCAATCAGGTCTACGCCATGTTCGGGGAAATGGAGGAATTTGCCGACAACGGCATGGGTGACGAATGATGGCGCGCCTCGACGGGAAAATATCGGCCATCGCGGAGCAGATACTGAAACGCCCCCTCACCGACGAGGAAGAACTGAAGATATTCAGGATTTCCGACGCCGTGGGGATGAAAGACGTCCAGAGCTTTTTGCACCTGCTCCTGGTTTTTAAGCTCCACGAGCAGACGATGAAGGATAAGTTCGACGAGATCGCCGAACTGGAAAAAAAGATTCGCGATACGCTCGAAAGCTCCATCTGGAAGGTTTTACGCGACGGCACGGAGCGGATCGGCGCGGAGGTCGGCAGGGACATCGCGGCGAACGCGAGCGGGATATTGTCGTCGTTCAAGGAATTTCACGTCATAAGGGGCTATATCGTCGCGGCGTCCGTCATGGGCGTCCTTTCGACATTAGCGTACTGGCTGGGAGTTTCCGGCGCGTTCAAAATGGACGGGATTGAAGGGCCGTTGGGGAACGTGCTGTTTTTGCCCGCTGGCTGGTGGATGCTGTTCAGTTTCGCGGCGTATGGGTACTTCTGGTTTTTCGATCACTGGAAGCAGGTGAAAAAATCGGCGCTGTACAAAAGCCTTCTCGCGTTGCAGACCTTGATCGTGGCCGCGCTCCTTCTTGCTATGCTGTGAGATGCGCGAATTGATGGGATATATGAAATGAAATATACGCGTTGCTCTGTAGGTGGCGTTATCGGTTCGGCGAATGGGCCAGCAATCGCCGCTTCGTTGTTACGTTATTTCCATTTCCCGCTTGTGAGGTACAGCAAATCCTCGGGGATCGGGAGGCCGCGCTTCTTCCTCGAAACGAGGTCGGATATCTGGTGGGCCGTGACTTCCCTGTCGGCAACCTTGCTGATTATCTCGGCCTGTTCGTCCCTGTTCATTACGCCGTTGGCTTCGAGCAGCGAGATTATGCCGAAAGCGTTCTCGGTACGGATT